>NZ_VBVZ01000612.1 GCF_005863185.1 Pseudomonas edaphica | reverse complement strand
AACACCAGCAGCTCACGGTTAACGCCTGGAATCATCCCGACCACCGGCACCACGATGCCTGCGCCGGTAATGGTCGCGACCGTCGCGGAGCCTGTGGCCACACGAATCACCGCCGCCACCAGCCACGCCAGCAGAATCGGGTTGATCTGCGCGTTCACCGCCATGTGGCCGATCACGTCGCCCACACCGCTGGTCACCAGCATCTGCTTGAAACCACCACCGGCGCCGATGATCAGGATGATCGCAGCGGTCGGCGCGAGGCTGGCGTCGAGCAGCTTGAGGATTTGCTTGGAGTGAATGCCCTGGCGATGGCCAAAGGTGTACAGCGACAGCAGCAACGCCAGCAGCAGCGCAGTGATCGGGTGACCGATCATGTCCATCCAGTTGCGGATGGCATGGCCGTCCGGCAGCGCGACGTCGGCGAAGGTTTTGAGCAGCATCAGGAACACCGGTAGCAGCACGGTGATCAGGGTGATGCTGAAGCTCGGCAGGCTTTTTGACTCTGGCTCGCGGGCCAGTTGGTCGACCAGTTCCTGGGACGGGTTGCCCGGAATGTACTTGGCGATAAACGTGCCGAAAATCGGCCCGGCAATAATGGCGGTCGGCAGTGCGACGATCAGGCCGTACAGGATGGTCTTGCCGATGTCTGCGCCAAACACGCCAATGGCCAGCAGCGGGCCAGGGTGCGGTGGCACCAGGCCGTGTACCGCCGACAGGCCGGCGAGCAGCGGGATGCCGATCTTGATCAGCGACACGCCGGTGCGGCGCGCGACGATAAATACCAGCGGGATCAGCAGTACAAAACCGATCTCGAAGAACAGCGGGATGCCCACCAGGAACGCAGCGAACATCATCGCCCACTGGACTTTGTCTTTGCCGAAGGCACGGATCAGTGTCTGTGCGATCTGATCGGCGCCGCCGGACTCGGCCATCATCTTGCCGAGCATGGTGCCCAGCGCGAGGATAATGCCGACAAAACCAAGCACACCGCCAAAACCGTCCTGGAATGCCTTGATGATCTTGTCCACAGGCATGCCCGAGGTCAGGCCGAGAAAGCCGGCCGCGATGATCAGTGCAATGAACGGGTGCACCTTGAATTGGGTGATCAGAACGATCAACCCGATGATTGTGACCACTGCGTCTAGCAGCAGGTAGGACTCGTGGGACATGCCAAACATGGGGGGTCTCTCCTGTTTGTTGTTGTTATTAAAGCGGGTATTGAATCTTTCGCCGGGGGTAGCGCTACCTTTTCCGGCAAAAAATTAATGAGTAGGTTCAAAGCCGTGTTGCAGCCACCAGGCATTGGTTTGCTTGGCCAAGTCCTCAACGCTGTCTTCGCTGGCATTGAGCGCCAGGGTCAGCGGCTCGCCCAAGGGCGATTCGAGGGTGGCGAACTGGCTATCGATCAGGCTTGCCGGCATGAAATGGCCGGGGCGGTGGGACACGCGGTCAGCGGCCACGGCGCGGGTCAGCTCCAGGAACACAAACCCCAGGCCCGGCGCGGCTTCGCGCAGGTGGTCACGGTATTTCTTTTTGAGGGCTGAGCAGGTGAGCACCGGATGCTCGCCCGCTTTGAGCGAGCGGCGCAGTTCATCGCAGAGGATATCGAGCCAGCCGGCGCGGTCGTCGTCGTTGAGGGGGTGGCCGGCGCTCATCTTTTCGATATTGGCGGCGGGGTGAAAGCTGTCGCCTTCAATGGCGGTGGCGCCGTTCAGGCGGCACAGGGCTTCGCTGACGCTGGACTTGCCACAGCCGGAAACACCCATGATGACCAGGGCGGTAACAGGTTGACTCATGAAACACCTCAGGACGCAGATAGCGCTACCTTTGCACGCTGTAAGGCTAGTGCAAAAACAGGCTTTTCCCGCGCCGACTTGTCATTTTTATGGAGTGACGCGTGCATCCTCTCCAACTGTTTGAACAGGATCAGGCAACCCAACGTTCAATAATTTGCAGCCATTTGGAGACAGCGCTACCTTAGTGCCTCGATTTTTGTTTGGCAACAGCCTGATGACCTCCAAGAACGATAAAAAATTGCGCACCACGGGTCGCCCGACCCTCAATGAAGTGGCCCGCCTGGCGGGTGTCAGCCCCATTACCGCCTCCCGCGCACTGCGTGGCGTCAGCACGGTTGCTACCGAGCTGGTGGAAAAAGTGCAACTGGCCGCTGCCGAACTCAACTACGTCGTCAACCCCGCCGCTCGCGCCCTGGCCTCGGCGCAAAGCCATTCGGTGGTGGTCATCGTGCCGTCGCTGTCCAACCTGTTGTTTATCGAAACCCTCGAAGCCATCCACGCAGTGCTGCGGCCCAAGGGCTTTGAAGTACTGATCGGCAACTCGCACTATTCGCGTGATGAAGAAGAAAACCTGCTGCGCAACTACATGGCCTACCAGCCACGCGGTTTGCTGCTGACCGGGTTTGATCGCACCGAAAGCGCACGACGGATGGTCGAGGCCAGCAATGTGCCCTGTGTGTACATGATGGATCTGGACCCGAACGCGGGCGTGAATTGCGTGGGGTTTTCGCAATTGAGCGCAGGCGAAACAGCCGCAGCGCATTTGCTCTCCCGTGGGCGCAAGCGCCTGGCGTATATCGGCGCGCAGTTGGACCAGCGCACGTTGCTGCGCGGTGAAGGGTTCCGCCGTGCCCTGCAGCAGGCGGGTATGTACGACCCGGCGCTGGAACTGCTGACGCCACGCCCCTCCTCCGTGGGCTTGGGTGGTGAGTTGTTTTTGCAGCTGCTGGCGGCGCATCCGGACGTGGATGCGATTTTCTTCGGTAACGACGACCTGGCCCAGGGCGCACTGCTGGAGGCCATGCGACACGGCATCAACGTCCCGGAGCGCGTGGCGGTGCTGGGCTTCAACGACTTGCCGGCATCGTCTTTTATGGTGCCGCGTTTGAGCAGTATCAGCACGCCACGGGAAGCGATCGGGCGGCGCTCGGCGGAGCATTTGTTGACGATCATGGCGGGCAACAAGATTGCCAAGCCGGTGGTGGACATGGGGTTTGCGTTGCAGGTGCGCGAAAGCACGTAACTTTCAAAGCCCAAACACAATCAAACTGTGGGAGCTGGCTTGCCTGCGATGGCGGTAGACCTGTCGGCACATCGTTGCCTGACACACCGCTATCGCAGGCAAGCCAGCTCCCACATTTTTTTACCGTGCTCGCTTGAGATGTGGGACGCCTGTAGGACGCGGCTGACATTGCCGTAAGCGCCTTGCCCGGTTGCCTACGCTTACGTCAGAATCCGCCGGCTTGTGCGCTTGGGTGGGTGGAAACTAAGGTGGGTCGGTCGCTGAATTTCTCGGCGATCGGGTTTAGTAGCCCACTTTTGGACCTCCTAAACCAGGAGCACTG
This sequence comes from Pseudomonas edaphica, assembly GCF_005863185.1. GTDB lineage: Bacteria > Pseudomonadota > Gammaproteobacteria > Pseudomonadales > Pseudomonadaceae > Aquipseudomonas > Aquipseudomonas edaphica. The sequence continues at coordinate 275 of NZ_VBVZ01000612.1, read as the reverse complement.
CAATGATCAAAGAAATTGAAAAACCTGCAACTACGATCTTCACCCTCACACCCGACACACCCCTCGAATCCCTACTGATCAACAGCTACGAAACCGTGTGCTCCGTCAGCACCTTGTTGCTCGACCTGTCCAATGACCTCACCGGCAAACACCGCGACGTGGCACTCGCCATTCATCAACTGAGCGAGTTATCAGTCTTGATGGTCGGCAAAGCCATGGACCAGCAAACACCACGCACCTAAAGCCTAACTCGGTTAACCCTGTGGGAGCTGGCT
>NZ_VBVZ01000611.1 GCF_005863185.1 Pseudomonas edaphica | reverse complement strand
ATGCGGCCCTGGTTGGGGAAGTCGTTGACATAGGCCGAGCCGATGGCCGAGGACAGCACATTGCCCACATCGGCAAACGACACGCCCAGGGCGTTGGCTTGCTTGCGATCCACTTGCAATTGCACTTGCGGTGCTTCAGCCAAGGCGCTTTCGCGCACGTTGGCCAGGATCGGGCTTTTTTCGGCGGCGGCCAGCAACTCGGTACGTGCTTGCATCAACGCGGCATGGCCGACGCCGCCACGGTCCTGCAAACGGAACTCGAAGCCGCTGGAAGTCCCCAGGCCGTCCACCGGCGGCGGCAGGATCGCGTAGGCAATCGCATCCTTGAGCTCGCTGAACGCTTCGTTGGCACGCTCGGCAATTGCCGAGGCCGAATCGTCGCTGCTGCGCTGCGACCAATCCTTGAGCGTGGTAAAGGCCAGCGCCGCGTTCTGCCCGGACCCGGAGAAACTGAAGCCCATGATCATGGTGGTATCGCCCACCCCAGGTTCGCCGGCGTTGTGCGCTTCGATCTGCTCGGCCACCTGCACCGTGCGGTTCTTGCTCGCGCCCGGCGGTAGCTGGATATCGGTGATGGTGTAACCCTGGTCTTCCACCGGCAGGAATGAGGAGGGCAGGCGACTGAACATCCACCCCAGGCCCACCAGCAGCACTAGATAGATCAACAGGTAGCGGCCGCTGCGCTTGAGGGCATAGGCCACCCAGCCTTCATAGCGGTCGGTGAGGCGCTCAAAACGCGTGTTGAACCAGCCGAAGAAACCGCCCTTGGCGTGGTGCTCGCCCTTGGCAATCGGTTTGAGCAAGGTGGCGCACAGCGCCGGCGTCAATGTCAGGGCCAGGAACGCCGAGAACAGGATCGAGGTGGCCATCGACAGTGAGAACTGTTGGTAGATCACACCCACCGAACCCGGCATGAACGCCATCGGCAAGAACACCGCCACCAGTACCAACGTGATACCGACGATGGCGCCAGTGATCTGGCCCATGGCTTTTTTCGTTGCGTCCTTGGGCGACAGGCCTTCGGTGGCCATGATGCGCTCGACGTTTTCGACCACCACAATCGCATCGTCCACCAGGATGCCGATCGCCAGCACCATACCGAACATGGTCAGCACGTTGATCGAGAAACCCAGCAACAACATGGTGGCGAAAGTGCCCATCAGTGCAATCGGCACCACCAGCGTGGGGATCAAGGTGTAGCGCACGTTCTGCAGGAACAGGAACATCACCGCAAACACCAGCGCCATCGCCTCCAGCAAGGTGTAGACCACTTTGGTGATCGAGACTTTGACGAACGGCGACGTGTCGTAAGGGATCTTGTACTCCACGTTGGCCGGGAAGTAGCGCGACAGCTCGTCCATCTTTGCCCGCACCAGGGTTGCGGTGTTCAGCGCGTTGGCGCCGGGCGACAGTTGCACACTGACGGCAGTCGACGGCTTGCCGTTCAGGCGCGTGGAGAACTGGTATTCCTGGCTGCCGACTTCCACCCGCGCCACATCGCCGATGCGCACGGTGGAACCGTCGGGGTTAGCCTTGAGCACGATGTCGGCAAATTCCGCCGGGGTCGACAGTTGGCCCTTGACCAGGATTGCGGCGGTGATTTCCTGGGTCTTGGTGCCCGGCAAATCGCCAATGCTGCCCGCCGAGACCTGAGCGTTTTGCGCGCTGATCGCGGCGTTCACGTCGGCTGGCGTCAGGTTGAAACCGATCAGCTTCTGCGGGTCGATCCAGATGCGCATGGCGCGTTCGGCACCATACAGCTGGGCCTTGCCCACGCCGTCCAGGCGCTTGAGTTCGTTCATCACGTTGCGCGCCAGGTAATCGCTGAGCGCTACGTCGTCGAGCTTGCCGTCGTTGGAGGTCAGGGTCACCAGCAGCAGGAAGCCGGCGGAGACTTTCTCCACTTGCAAACCTTGCTGGGTCACGGCTTGCGGCAAGCGCGGTTCTACCGCTTTAAGACGGTTTTGCACGTCCACCTGGGCCATTTCCGGGTTGGTGCCCGGCTGGAAAGTCGCGGTGATGGTGGCCGAGCCCAGGCTGCTCTGGGATTCGAAGTACAGCAAGTGATCGGCGCCGTTAAGCTCCTGCTCGATCAGGCTGACCACGCTCTCATCCAGGGTCTGGGCCGAGGCGCCGGGGTACACCGCGTAGATCTCCACTTTCGGCGGCGCAACGTTGGGGTACTGGGCCACCGGCAACTGCGGGATGGCGAGCGCGCCGGCCAGCAGGATAAACAGGGCCACCACCCAGGCGAAAATCGGGCGGTCAATAAAGAACTGCGGCATGGCGGGTTATTCCTTGACTGGCTGGCCGGAGGCGGGGCTGTCATCCACCTCGACTTTTTCACCGGGGCGCGCGTGTTGCAGGCCTTCGACGACGATACGGTCACCGGGCTTGAGGCCGCTGCTGACGATCCAGCGGTCCTCAATCACCGCGCCCAGTTCTACCGGCTGCTGGCTGACGGTTTGTTCGGCATCCAACAGCAGCACCATCGGGATGCCAGCGCTGTCACGCGTGATGGCACGTTGCGGCACGCTGATACCTTGCTTGTCCACGGCCTGTTCGAGGCGCACACGCACAAAGCTGCCCGGCAACAGGTCGAGGTCCGGGTTGGGGAACTCGCTGCGCAGGATGATCTGCCCGGTGCCCGGGTCGACGCTGATTTCCGCAAACAGCAGCTTGCCCGGCAACGGGTACAGGCTGCCGTCGTCCTGGATCAGCGTGGCCTTGGCCTGGTCCTGGCCGACCTGCTTCAAGCTACCGGCGCGGAAGGCGCGGCGCAGGTCATTGAGTTCGCGGGTCGATTGGGTGAGGTCGGCGTGGATCGGGTCCAGTTGCTGGATAATCGCCAGCGGCGTGGCCTCGTTCTGGCCGACCAGCGCACCTTCGGTCACCAACGCACGGCCGATGCGCCCGGAAATCGGTGCGGTGACGGTGGCGTAGCCCAGGTTCAACCGGGCGCGCTCGACCGCGGCCTTGTTGGCGGCGACTTCGGCGTTGGTCTGGCGCACGGCGGCGCGGGCGTTGTCGTAGTCCTGGCCGCTGATGGCGTTGCCTTCGACCAACTGGCTGTAGCGCTGCTCCTGCAGGCGCGCCTGGAATGCGTTGGCTTCGGCCTTGCTCAGGTTGGCCTGGGCGCTGTCCAGGTCGGCCTTGAACGGCGCGGGGTCGATGCGAAACAGCACGTCACCCTGTTTTACGTCGTGGCCTTCCTTGAAGACCCGCTGCATGACCACGCCGGCGACCCGTGCGCGCACTTCGGCAATGCGCGGCGCGGCGATACGCCCGCTCAATTCGCTGGTGATCGAGAGAGGTTTGGCCTGCAGGGTTTCGATGCGCACTTTGGCCAGTGGCGCCTCTGGCGCTTCATCGGCCGACTGGCCACAGCCACTCAGGGCCAGCGTCAGGGCCAGCAGGCAAAATGGCGCAAACAGATTCTTCGACATGCTCATATCCCAATATTGACTGGCGCATCCTAAAGACACCTGCGCCGTGGTGCTGTGAAGCTGTGTAGGCCGTGTGTGAAGAAGTGTAAGGTGCGGCCCATAGTCGCTTGAGGGCGTATATCCTTGCACAATCCTGCAAACAGCAAAGATCAAATGTGAAAACCGGGCCTGTGTGGGAGCCGGGCTTATGT
>NZ_VBVZ01000610.1 GCF_005863185.1 Pseudomonas edaphica | reverse complement strand
GGATGCTCAAGATCAGCACTTGGCCGAAACCCAGTGCGAGTTTGAGACGGACGCTGGCGTTGACCAGCAAACGGGTCAGCCGAGGAAACATGGTGAACCTCCAAATCTGAGGAAGCATTTCGCAACAGCTGAAACGCTAAATCGATTCGAGGTTGTGGCGGGCTGATAACCGCGTAGGAAATTTCACAAGTTACGGCGGCCTTGCTCTGGCCGCCGTGTGGGGGCGGGTCAGATGCGGAAGCGCCCGACCAGAGACTGCAAATAGATCCCCAAGCGTGCCAGTTCGGCACTCGATGCGGCAGTTTCCTCACTGGCCGAGGAGGTCTGCTCAGACACGTCGCGCACATTCAACACGCTGCGGTTGATCTCTTCGGCCACAGCGCTTTGTTGCTCGGCGGCAGTGGCGATCTGCGAGTTCATCGCCTGAATGGTTGAGACCGTACGCGTGATGTTGCTCAGTGCGTTGCCGGCACGGCGGGTCAGTTCGACGCTGCTGTCGGTGAGACCCCGGCTGTTGTCCATGATGGTCGCCACCTGCTGAGTGCCGTTTTGCAGGCCGACGATCAGCTCTTCGATCTCCTCGGTGGACTTCTGTGTGCGCTGGGCCAGGCTGCGCACCTCGTCGGCCACCACCGCGAAGCCGCGACCGGCTTCACCGGCACGCGCCGCTTCAATCGCCGCGTTCAGCGCCAGCAGGTTGGTTTGCTGGGCGACAGACTTGATCACATCGAGCACGCTGCCGATCTTGTCGCTTTCGCGCTTGAGGTCGCCCATGGCCACCGTGGAATTACCGACCTCGGTAGCCAGGCGCTCAATCTGCGCGATGGCCTCACCGACTACCTTGTCGCCTTCACGGGCCTGTTGGTCCGCTGCAACGGCAGCTTCGGAGGCTTCTTCGGCGTTGCGCGCCACTTCCTGCACGGTGGCGGCCATTTCGTTCATGGCGGTGGCCACTTGGTCGGTCTCAACCTTTTGGCTGTTAACCCCGGCGCTGGTCTGTTCGGTCACGGCCGACAGTTGTTCGGCAGCGCTGGCAATCTGGGTGACACCGTCGCTGATACCGCCGATCAACTCGCGCAGGCCCAGGGTCATGCTTTGCATGGCGCGTTGCAACTGACCCAGCTCGTCCTGGCGGGCGGAGTTGAGGTTATGGCTCAGATCGCCCGAGGCCACGCGCTCGGCGACTGTGAGGGTCTGGTTAAGCGGGATCACGATCTGGCGGGTGATTGCCCAGGCGGCGAGAATGCCGAAGATCAGCGCCAGCACGGTGGCCAGCAGCAACAGCTGTTTAGCCTGCGCGGCATCGGCATCGCGCACGGCGGTCTGGGAGGTGGTGAGTTTTTCGCTGTGCCCCAGCAGGATATCGCCTTGGGCGGTCATGATTTTCAGCGCGGCGGCGCTGGCCACTTGGGAGTCACGGTACTGGCTGACCGCGGCGCGGTAGGCTTGCAGTGACACGCCGGCCTCTTGCAGGTTGGCCTGGTATTGCTCAGGCAGCTTGCCTTGCAGGTCAGTGATTTTCTTCAGGGCATTGTCGATGGCATCCAGGGCTGGTTGCTCGGCCTCGGTCTTGCCGCTGTAGGTATAACCGCGCACCTGGAAGCGCGACTGTTGGATCAACTTGCTCAGCTCGACCACGCTGTTGAACTGCGTGACGCTGTCGCCTTGCAGCAGGGTCGCTTCGATTTCATTGATCTTGGCCACGGCGTTGTCGGCGGTGTCGCCGAGTTTGCTGCGTGCACCCTCACGCTTGAGGCCGGCCAGGACCATTGTGCCAAAGGCTTTTTTGTATTGGCCCAAGGCTTCCAGCTGTTGCTCTACCAGGGCTTTGTCGCCGGGTTGCTCGATCAGCGTTTGGGCGGTTTTGAGGCCATCGTCCAGTTGCTTCAGCAGACCGTTGACGGCATCGGTGCCTTGTTCGCCCCGGCGCATTTCAAAGTCCAGGCGCGCCAGGCGCAGGTCTTTGGTCAGGCCGTTGAGGCTGGAGATAAAGCCCAGTTTGTCGCCGCGACTGATCACGTCGCCCAAGCCGGTCCAGCCGGTGAAGGTGATCAACAGCGTCAGGATCAACACCAAGCCAAAGCCTATGCTCAGCTTGCGATTGACGCTCACATTCCCCAGTTTTTCGGCTAACCAACGATACATGCTGCGATCTCCTTTGGAACAAGGCTTGGACTTATTCAGAGGCTATCGGCAGCGTAGGAAGTTTCTGTAGGTTCTCAGAACCAATGTGGGAGCTGGCTTGCCTGCGATGCAGGCACCTCGGTACATCAGGCATACCCAGGTGATGCAATCACAGGCAAGCCAGCTCCCACTTTTTTCGGGGCAGGTCGGTGTTCAGAACAACCGGGCGAGCAGGGCGGTCACGGCGGTTTCTACGCGCAGGATGCGCGCACCCAGTTGCACCGGTTGCAAGCCGGCCTTGGCCAACAGCTCCACTTCGTAGGGGATCCAGCCGCCTTCCGGGCCGATGGCCAGGGTCACCGGTTCGTCCAGCCCACGTGGGCAGGCCGGGTAATCGCCGGGATGGCCGATCAGGCCCAGAGTCCCTGCGGTCATGGCCGGCAGGCGGTCTTCGACGAACGGCTTGAAGCGCTTTTCGATGCTGATCTCGGGCAGCACCGTGTCTCGTGCCTGCTCCAGGCCGAGGATCAGTTGCTCGCGAACGGCCTCCGGTTCCAGGAACGGGGTTTGCCAGAAGCTCTTTTCGACCCGGTAACTGTTGACCAGCACCACCTTCGGCACGCCCATCGCCGCCACGGTTTGCAGCACCCGGCGCAGCATCTTTGGACGCGGCAGGGCCAGCAGCAGGGTCAGCGGCAGTTTGGTCGGTGGCGGCTGGTCGAAGCTCACGTACAGCTCGGCTTCACCGGCTTCCAGGCGCAGTAATTGCGCGTTGCCCATCAACCCGCCGATTCGCCCGACCCGCAGGTTGTCGCCCACCACCGCGCGGTGGACTTCCTGCATATGCACCAGGCGCCGATCACGCAGGATCACCCGGTCGGCCGCGATAAAGTCGGCCCCCTCAAGCAACAGCAGGTTCACGGGTGCGTCGCTGGCGGCTGGTCGTCGTCGACGGGTTGGTCATCCGGGTGGTCGCCACGCTTGCTGATCAGGCTGCCAAACAGGATGCCGATCTCGAACAGCATCCACATCGGCACGGCCAGCAGGGTCTGCGAGAAAATGTCCGGCGGCGTGAGGATCATGCCGACCACGAAGCAGCCGATGATCACGTAGGGGCGCACTTTCTTCAGGTATTTGACGTCGACCACGCCGATCCACACCAGCAGCACCACGGCCACCGGGATTTCGAAGGCCACGCCAAAGGCGAAGAACAGCGTCATCACGAAATCGAGGTAGCTGGTGATGTCGGTCATCATTTCGACGCCGGCCGGGGTGGCGGCGGCGAAGAATTTGAAGATCAGCGGAAACACCAGGAAATACGCGAAGGCCATGCCGGTGTAGAACAGCAGGATGCTCGACACCAGCAACGGCACCGCAATGCGCTTTTCATGCTTGTACAGGCCCGGCGCAATAAAGCCCCAGATCTGGTGCAGGATCACCGGGATCGCCAGGAACAGCGAGACCATCATGGTCAGCTTCAACGGCGTCAGGAACGGTGACGACACGTCTGTGGCG
>NZ_VBVZ01000060.1 GCF_005863185.1 Pseudomonas edaphica | reverse complement strand
GGGCATGCGTGACTGGATGTCCACGATGGTCGCACCCTCAAGCTCGATGGTGAAATAGTGCTCCTGGGTGCCGGCCGAGGAGGTGCGGAACCATTGCAGTTGGCATTTGACTTCTTCGCCACTGGTCAGCGCGCTGAACAGCAGGGGCGATGATTTATCGAAGACCTTGCTGATCATCAGCGGTTTGTGAACCCTTTGGCCGGTTGGCTGACCGGATTGCGGGTCACGGGGAATGATCACTTGATGCGAAAAAGCCTGGACCAGGATCTGGTCTTCGTGGCCCTCCTGATAAATGTTGCCTACCGAGTCCTGGGTAAACGTGCCTGCCGTAATCAGTCCTTGTTTGACACCGGTGATCGAAAGGTATGCGGGTGTTGGCATGACGGGTTTCCTTGCCTGATGGTTGAAGTAGTGCCCAGCGGCAGTTGTGCCGGCTGGGCAAGTTCCTATAACAAGAAGCGTGCCTGAAATTAACAAGCCCAGTAAAAGCAGGGGGTTGCCTGTTGTTGAGCTTGATTTCATTAAGAAGGTGGATGTTTTAATCCGATTTAAATGAAATTGGTTGCGCAGAAGTGTGCATTAATTTGCTCGTCTAGTTTTTTCGTGTGCTTATTGGAGGAGAGGGTTAATTGAGCATGGCGTGCTGGTTTTGCTGCGCAAAATGGTGCGCACGCCAATGATTTAGGGGTTTGTAGGAAAATCCTTAAGTGCCGATTTGACACTTGCCGGATGTTATTTGTCCAGCTAGTGTTTGCGAACTTCGTGGAGAGAGTGGCGAGGTTTTTATAATCGTGTTTTTTGCGCCTGAGTGTGCTTCAGGTGTGCAGAATTTAATTGTTTTAAATGGTGTGCGGCCCAAAATGGATTATTCAGGCGCTTTGTGTGGCTATTATCTTGAACTTGCCTTAGTGCCCTGTTCGCAGGGTAACTTTGCAGGCAGCGATATGCGCTTTTCAAGTGAATATGAGGCCTTGGAGTCCGAGCTTGGCAAAGTGCAATCGATACATGTCAGCACCCAGCCGGACTGGCAGGAGGTCATGCACATCAGCGAGTGCCTGCTGCGTCAGCACACCAAGGATCTGCGGGTGGCGGCCTGGTTGACTTGGGCGCTGTACCAGCGTGAATCCTTGCCGGGGCTGGTGGCGGGCCTCGGGTTGATACGTCATTTATGCGAGCACCATTGGGCGGTTGTCTATCCGGCAAAATTACGCACCCGTGGCGCAGCACTGGGCTGGTTGGCGCTACGCTTGGAGCAGGTATTTGCACAAAGCTTTTCGCTCAAGGACCAGCAGCCATTGTTTCGCCGCATGCTTGAGCACCTGACGCACCTCGATGAGCTTTGGTCTGCGCATTTGAGTGATGAGGCACCGACGTTATTGCCGCTGCGCAGGCAATTGACGCAGCGCTTGGCGCAGGCCGTAGAAGTGGAGCTGTCAGAAGCCGGTTCGGCGCGTGTGACTGCTCAGGTCAAGCAGGCGACGACGCGGCTGCTGATCCCCGAGTCGGCAACGGGTCACGACAAAACGGGTAACCAGACGATAGCCAGTGAAAAAGAGGCCCACAAGTCACTGCGCGCCTTACAGGAACGTGGCCGGCACTTATGCAACTGGTGGCTGCGCCAGGATGCGACCGACCTGCGCGCCTTGCGGCTTAACCGGACACTGACTTGGCTGGCACTCAACACCTACCCGGACGCTGACAGTGACCGGCTCACGGTGCTTCGTGGCCCGACGCCCGACAAGCTCAAGCGCTACCGGAAGCGTTTTGCCCAAGGGCATTACGGCGACCTGTTGCTTGAACTTGAGGCCAGCCTGGCGGGTGCGTTGTTCTGGTTTGACGGCTTGCACATGGTCTGGGAATGCCTTGACGCCTTGCAGGCCGATCTGGCTAAGACCGAACTGGAAGTCAGCTTCGCGCTGTTATTGAAACGTTTGCCAAACCTGCCCGAATTCAAATTTCACGACGGTGCGCCGTTTGCCGATACCGCCACCCGGGACTGGATCACGCTTCAGGTCGCTCGACACTTGCAGCCGCCTGCGCCGTCCGGCGTGGTTGTGGATGCCAACGCCGAACCCTGGGAAGCGGCCTTGCAAGAGGTCATGCCCAGGTTGCGTAAGGACGGGCTCAAGGAGGCAATACACGAACTCAAGCAGGGCATGCACACCGCACGCAGCGAGCGCGCGCGTTTTCATTGGCGTCTGGCACTGGCGCGGTTGTGCGTATCGGCAGGCAAGCAAGAGCTGGCGAAGGTGCAGCTCGAAGACTTGGACCACGAGCTTCAGCGCGCCGGTCTGGATCGCTGGGAGCCGGAACTGGCACTGCAGGTTGCGCAGCTTTTGTATCGCTGTTGCGAGCTTTTGCCGCAAAGCCAGGCCATACGCGAGCGTAAGGAAACTACCCACCGAAGGCTCTGCCACTTCGATGTTGAAGCGGTACTTGAATAGGCTTTTGAACCCCCTCGAAAAAAGGAGATTTACCGTGGCCAAAGAAGGTTCGGTAGCACCCAAGGAACGCATCAATATCACCTTCAAGCCCGCCGTCGGGGGCGCCCAGGAAGAGGTTGAGCTACCTCTGAAATTGCTGGTGCTGGGTGACTTCGCCCAGCGCGAAGACCCACGCAAGCTCGAAGACCGCAAGCCTATCGGTATCGACAAGAACACCTTTGATGACGTGCTGGCCAAACAGGCACTGGCGTTGACGCTAAGTGTGCCTAATCGCCTGCAGGAACTGCCCGATATCGAAGCACTGTCGATCCAGGTGCGGGTCAACTCGATGAAGGATTTTACCCCGGCGAACCTGGTCGAGCAGATCCCGGAGCTGCAAAAACTCATGGCGCTGCGTGAAGCACTGATGGCCCTCAAGGGGCCATTGGGTAACACGCCGAGCTTTCGCAAGGCGATCGAACAGGCGCTGGCGGATGACGACTCCCGCGCACGTGTATTGACCGAATTGGGGTTGAGTGACCCCACCGCCTGACATTTTCAGTAAAGGACACTGACGCCATGACCACCCAACAGCATCCGCTACCCACCCGAGTGGCTGACGAGCACAGCATTCTCGATACCATCATTGCCCAAACACTGCTGAGCGCGGATGACGAGGCCTACAGCATTGCCAAACGCGGTGTCTCGGCGTTTATCGAAGAGCTTGTCAAACCGCACAACAGCGGCGAGCCGGTCAAGAAGCGTCTGGTCGATCGAATGATCGCCGAGATCGACATGAAGCTCAGCGAGCAAATGGATGAAATTCTTCATCACCCGGATTTCCAGGCACTGGAAGCTTCGTGGAGAGGGTTGCAACTGCTCGTCGATCGCACCAATTTTCGCGAGAACATCAAGATCGAACTGCTGAACGTCTCACGACAGGACCTGCTGGACGATTTCGAAGACTCCCCGGAAACCACCCAGTCCGGGCTCTACAAGCATATCTACAGTGCCGAGTATGGTCAGTTCGGCGGCCAGCCCGTGGGCGCGATCATTGCCAACTACTTCCTTGGGCCCAGCGCGCCGGATGTGAAGCTGATGCAATACGTTTCCAGTGTTGCCTGCATGGCCCATGCACCGTTTATTGCCGCCGCAGGGCCGAGCTTTTTCGGTTTGGAAAGCTTTACCGGTCTGCCTGACATGAAGGACCTCAAGGATCATTTCGAGGGGCCGCAATTTGCCAAATGGCAAAGCTTTCGTCAGAGCGAAGACGCTCGTTACATTGGCCTGACCGTGCCGCGGTTCCTGTTGCGTACCCCTTACGATCCCCTTGAGTGCCCGGTCAAGACATTTGCCTACCAGGAAAACGTGGTCAACAGCCACGAACACTATTTGTGGGGCAATACCGCGTTTGCCTTTGCCACCCGGCTGACGGACAGTTTTGCCCGGTTTCGCTGGTGCCCGAACATTATCGGCCCGCAAAGCGGTGGGACAGTGGAAGACCTGCCCCTGCATCATTTCCAGAGCATGGGTGAAATTGAAACCAAGATCCCGACCGAAGTGCTGGTCTCTGACCGTCGTGAGTACGAACTCGCACAGGAAGGTTTTATTGCCCTGACCATGCGCAAAGGCAGTGATAACGCGGCGTTCTTTTCCGCCAGTTCAGTACAAAAACCCAAGTATTTCGGCAGCAGTGCCGAGGGCAAGGAAGCTGAGTTGAATTACCGCCTGGGAACACAACTGCCCTACATGATGGTGGTCAACCGGCTGGCGCATTATCTCAAGGTGTTGCAGCGTGAGCAGTTGGGTTCATGGAAGGAGCGTACCGACCTTGAGCTGGAGCTCAACAAATGGATCCGCCAATACGTTGCCGACCAGGAAAACCCCAGCGCCGAAGTGCGTGGGCGGCGCCCATTGCGGGCTGCCCGCATCGTGGTCAGTGATGTTGAGGGCGAACCTGGCTGGTACCGCGTTAACCTCAGTGTGCGTCCGCACTTCAAGTACATGGGCGCGGACTTCACCCTGTCCCTCGTCGGCAAACTCGACAAAGAATGAGAAAGGGGCAGGGGATACCCGACTATCGCAGCCTTTTTGAGCGTCTCGAAGGCCTGGCATCCGCCAGGGCCGGAAGTGTAGCGTCGATTGCCGCGCACTTGGAGAACATGCTCGGCACACGTGCAGGCAGTGTCTTGACGCTGCCTGACTATGGGCTGCCCGACCTCAATGACATGCGCTTGAGCCTGCATGAGTCATTGAGTCAGTCGCGCCTGTCGATTGAGCGTTTCATCCAGGTTTACGAACCACGCCTTTCGAATGTGCGTGTCAGGGGCTTACCCGATACTGGCAACCCCTTGGTCCTGGCGTTTGTGATTGAGGCAACACTGCTCATCGACGGCGTTGTGCAACCAGTGGTTTTTAACGCGCAGTTGGCCGGTGGTGGTCGGGTTGAGGTACTGCCTGATGTCCTTTAACCACTTTTACCAAAGTGAGCTAAGTGCCTTGCGCCAACTTGGGCGGCGTTTTGCTGAACGCAACCCAGCCTTGGCACCTTTTCTCGCCGACTCAGGCCAGGACCCGGATGTAGAGCGTCTATTGGAAGGCTTCGCCTTTCTGACCGGGCGCTTGCGCCAGAAGCTTGCCGACGAGCTTCCAGAGCTGACTCACTCATTGATGCATCTGCTGTGGCCCAACTATATGCGGCCACTGCCGGCGTTCAGTATCTTGCAATTTGACCCGTTGAAACATGCGTGCACCACGGTGAGCGTAGAACGGGACACGCCGGTTGAAAGCGTGCTGGTCAATGGTGAGCGCTGCCGCTTTCGTACCTGCTACGCCACCCAGGTGCTGGCGTTGCAACTGAGTCGCCTGGAGTACGTGTCCCAGGGAGCACAAACGCTCCTCAACCTGCACATGGAGATGAGCGTCGAGGGCAATTTGAGCCAGTTGGCGTTCGATCAATTGCGTTTGCACCTGGCGGGTGATCGACAGGTGAGCCAAGGCTTGTACCTGAGCTTGTTGCGTCATCTGGAAGGCATCGAATTGCGGCTCTTTGACCACGAAGGGGTTGTGATCAAGGATCGCGATGGCCAGCCGTTGTCGCTGCGGCTTGCTGCAAGCCAGGTAAAACCGGTGGGGTTCGATGAGGAGCATGCACTGATTCCCTATCCCGCCAACACCTTTTGCGGTTATCGCCATCTGCAGGAATATTTTGCGTTTACGGACAAGTATCTGTTTGTCGATGTAATGGGGCTGGATGCGTTAGAGGCGTTGCCAAATGAATTGCGCAAGCAGGCGAGATGTATAGAGCTGCGTTTCAAGTTAAACCACCCCGCGCATGCGGCGCATCGCCCCACTCTGGACAACGTAAAGCTGTATTGCACGCCGATTGCCAACCTGTTCAAGCACGACGCGGTGCCCATTCGCCTCGATGGCAAGCAGGATGAGTACCTGCTGCTGCCGGGTGGCATAGCGCGGGGCAATGCCGCGGTCTTTTCCGTGGACCAGGTGACCGGATGGCGCCCGGGTGGGCTGGGCTACCAGGCGTATGTGCCGTTCGAATCCTTCGAGCATGGCAGTGGCAATGCCACTTCGGCGCGCACGCCCAGCTACAGCATTCGTCAGCGCTCGTCGGTGCAAAGTGCCGAACTGGATACCTGGTTGAGTTTTGGCACTGGCCCAGGCAATGAGCAGGAAACCCTTTCGATTGAATTGACCTGCACCAACCACAACTTGCCACGGCTGCTGCAGGTGGGAGAGATCAATCAGCCCTGTGAACAAACCCCGGAATTCCTGACGTTTCGCAATATCTGTGCGCCGACGGCAAGCTTTGCTCCGCCTTTGGACCAGGACTTCCTCTGGAAACTGATCAGCAACATGTCGCTCAACTACCTCTCGTTGACCGATACCCGTGCCTTGAAAGTCATCCTCCAGACATACGACTTGCCGCGCTATCACGATCGACAGGCTCACAACGTCAGCCAGCGAAGACTGGATGCGTTGAAGTCCATCCGTCATCAAGCCGTCGATCGAATACATCGTGGGCTGCCGATACGTGGCCTGCAGGTCGACTTGAGTATTGACGTCAACGGCTTTGCCGGCCAGGGCGACCTGTTTGTCTTCGCCTCGGCACTCAATGAGTTTTTTGCCCTATACGCCGGCCTCAATTCGTATCACGAACTGCGGGTCACCAGCACACAAGGAGACGTGTATCTATGGCCACCCCGGATGGGTCGGCAGGCCCTGCTTTGACTGCTCTAGCACGCACAATTCGCGAGTATTCGTTATTCCAGGCGGTACTGCAGGTGATTGAGCGCCTGCGCGACAGCCATCCTTCACTGGATGACGACGCGTTATATGACCTGCTCGAGTTCCAGGCCAACCCAAGCTTGGGTTTCCCTGGGCACGACATTGACCGGGTGGTTTTTTTTGTCGAGCACGGACAGTTACGCGCGCGCCTGCGTCTTAACGTGCTCGGCTTGTTTGGCGCCGGTTCGCCATTGCCTGGGTTTTATCAAGAGCAGGCGAGTGGCAGCGTCAGCCGTGGCTTTCTCGACGTATTTCACCACCGCCTGCAGAGGTTGATGTTGCCGATCTGGCGTAAGTATCGCTATCGAGCGAGTTTTCGCACCGACGCCAGTGATGCTTTTTCCGCGCAGATGTTTGCGCTGGTCGGGCTGGGCAGCCGCCAGATTCGAGACGCGGCGCAATTGGACTGCAAGCGGTTGTTGCCGTACCTGGGGCTACTGAGCCTGCGAGCGCATTCGGCAACGTTGATCGAAACGGTGCTGCGCCATTACTTCAAGCACAGTCGTTTGTTCATTGAACAATGGGTTGAACGCACGGTGGTCATCGCTCAACAGCAACGCAATCAACTCGGTACGGCCAATAACGTGCTTGGCGAAGACCTGCTGCTCGGGCACCGGGTTGCCGATCGCAGCGGCAAGTTCAGGGTGCATGTCGAGGGCTTGAGCTGGCAGCGCTTTCACACGTTTCTACCCGCCGGCAGCGCGTGCAAACCGTTGTGCTCGCTGGTTCGCCTGATGCTGCGGGTGCCATTGGACTATGACGTGCGCCTGGTACTGGCCGAGGGTGAAGTGCGGCCATTGCATATTGGCGAGCGCAACGTATGTCGTCTCGGTTGGACCAGTTGGTTGGGGTACGAGCGTGCCGACGGTGTGGTCACTCTGGCCAGCCACTCTGATTAGGGACTGATGATTATGATGAATGTAGACCTGCAACAACTGATCCGGACCTTGACCCCGCAAACGCGCGTTGACTTGGCGCGGGCAGCTGAACGATGTGTTACGCGCGGTGGCAAGGAAGTGTTGGTTGAGGACCTGCTGCTGACACTGCTGGAACACCATGATGGTCCTTTGGCCAGGGCGCTGGCGGATGCCGAGATCGCTCCAGGCGAGCTTCAGGCCATGCTGCAGCTCAAAGGTGAACACAGTGCATCGCGCAGCCCGGTGTTTGCCCCGGCACTCGTGCAGTGGTTGCAACAAGCATTAATGGTTGGCCACCTTGAACTGGGGCAGGTTGAAGTCGATGCCGGTGCTTTATTGCTGGCACTTCTGCGCCATCCACTGCAACACGCGGGCAGTGGTTATCAGCAATTGCTGAGTCGTTTGGACGCGCAACGGGTGCTCGATTTTTTGTTGAGCCAGGGATCTGGAACTGGCCCTTTGCGACCAGGCGAGTCGCTGCTGGAGCGCTTTACCCACGACCTGACGCATCAAGCCCGCGAAGGCCGTATCGACCCGGTCCTTTGCCGCGACGCAGAGATCCGTCAATTGATCGATATCCTTGTGCGTCGGCGCAAGAACAACCCGATCCTGGTGGGAGACGCGGGCGTGGGTAAGACCGCCATCGTCGAAGGGCTCGCTTTGCGAGTGGTTGCCTCACAGGTGCCCGAGCCACTCAAGGGAGTACGCATACTGACCTTGGATATGGGCTTGTTGCAGGCCGGCGCCAGCATCAAGGGCGAGTTCGAACGGCGGCTCAAAGGTGTGATCGACGAGGTCAACGCCTCACCACAGGCCGTGATCCTGTTTATTGATGAGGCACATACCCTGGTGGGTGCCGGCGGGCAGGTGGGTGGAGGCGATGCCGCCAATTTGCTCAAGCCCGCCCTGGCGCGCGGTCAATTGCGCACAATCGCAGCCACGACCTGGTCCGAGTACAAAAAATACATCGAAAAAGACCCAGCGCTGGCACGGCGCTTCCAGCCGGTGAAGGTTGGCGAGCCGAGTGTGGCGGCGGCAGTTTCCATTTTGCGCGGGTTGGTGCCGGTGTATGAAGCCAGCCATGGCGTCTATGTACGCGACGATGCGGTGGTGGCGGCAGCGCAACTGAGCGCTCGTTACCTGGCGGGGCGCCAGTTGCCGGACAAGGCCGTCGATGTACTGGATACAGCCTGTGCGCAAGTGCGCATTAGCCTGACGGCGGCGCCTGAGGTGTTGCAGCAGCTGTGCGCTGAATTGGCCGAGGGCACACAGCAGCGCGTGGCGCTTGAGCGCGATGTTCAAGCAGGCTTGTCAGTTGACCAGCCAGCGTTGCAAACACTGGTCCGGCGTCTGGACGCCCTCGAGCTTGAGCGCCAGCAAGCCGAGCAGGGCTGGATGCAGCGTGAACAGCAGCAAGCCAGTCACGAGGTCTGCCCACGGGTGGTCGCTCAGGTCATCAGCGGCTGGACCGGTGTTCCGGTCGAGCAACTGGCGTTGGAGCACAGTGAGCGCATCCCGGGTTTTGCCGATGCCCTGCGCGAGCGAATTATTGGGCAGGAACCGGCGGTGCAGGCGCTTGATCGCAACCTGCGAGCGGTGGCTGCAGGCCTTAATAATCCTGAGGCCCCAGTAGGCGTATTTTTGCTGGCCGGCCCAAGCGGGGTCGGCAAGACCGAGACGGCGCTGGCGCTGGCGGACTTGCTGTACGGCGGCGAGCGGTTTGTGATCACGCTCAATATGTCGGAATACCAGGAGCAACACTCCCTGTCCCGATTGATCGGAGCGCCTCCCGGTTACATTGGATACGGCGAGGGCGGGGTGCTGACCGAGGCCGTGCGCCAGCGCCCCTATTCAGTGGTGCTGCTCGATGAAGTCGAGAAGGCCGACCCAGAGGTGCTGAACCTGTTCTACCAGGTCTTTGACAAGGGCTTGGCCAATGACGGTGAAGGTCGCGAAATCGACTTCCGTAACACGCTGATCCTGATGACGTCCAACCTGGGCAGCGATTGCATCACAGCACTGTGCGCCGATGGCCAGCGCCCTGATTCTGAGGTGCTGGAGGAAGTGATTCGCCCCGTATTGCGCGCTCACTTCAAGCCGGCTCTGCTTGCCCGGATGCGTGTCGTGCCGTATTACCCGCTCGCAGGCGAACGGTTACAGGACGTGGCAAGGCTCAAGCTTGCGCGCCTTGGCCAACGGCTGCACACGCGTGAACTGGTGTTCAGCTACAGCGCCGAACTGGTCACGCACATGGTCGAACGCTGTATGCACCAGGACAGTGGTGCGCGTTATATCGACCAGTGGATCGAGTCCCACCTGCTGCCGCAGATCGTTGATCGCCTGCTCAGTGCGATGGCCGTTGGCGAATCCCTCTCTGCCACCCACGCGACGCTGGATGGCCGCGGTGTGCCTGTGTGTGAGTTCAGCCAATGACGCACAGCGCATTCAAGCCGTTGCCTGGTCCGCAGGCCTGCACCGACCAACTGCTGGGCTGGTTCACCCGCCTGGGATTTGAGCGTGAGGAATCGACGTTGGCGCAGCTTTGCGTCACGGCCGCTGCGCAGTTGAGCGAGTGTGACCTGTGCCAACTGTATGCGCGGGAGGAAACCACCGGCCAGTTGGGGCTGATCGCTCAATACTTCCCTGACGGGGAACCCTCAGGCGAGCGGGCTGCAACTGTGGAGGTTCAACACCAGCAGTTATTGCACTACGTCCTTAACCAGGGGCGGGAGCTGACCATTGATGAACTGTGCAACAGCGCCTATGACAGCGGTTTTCTGCCCGTAGCGACGTTGCCTTGGCACTCGCTGACATGCCTGCCCTTGTTCAACCGGAGCAAGGCGGTGTGCGGCGTCCTGCTTTGTGCCAGCCTGCGCCCGACGCAATTTCAGGGCTACGCCGTGTCGTTGGGCCAACTGGGTAGCTTTGCCCTCGGCCAATTAACTCTGCGCCGGCTTGCCCATCCTGGGCGCATCACTGCTGTTGCCCAGCGCTGTGCGCCCGTCACAGGCGGCTATGGCTTGATCGGCAACAGCACCGCGATGGAAGCGACCTGTCACCTCATCGGCAAGGTTGTGCAGGCGCCTTTTACCGTGCTGTTGCACGGTGAAACCGGCACTGGCAAGGAGGTGGTGGCGCGTGCGATTCACGCCGCCGGCCCGCGCAGCACGCGAGCGTTTGTCGTGCAAAACTGCGCAGCCTTCCCTGAGGGCTTGCTGGAGAGTGAGCTGTTCGGCTACCGCAAAGGCGCGTTTACCGGTGCGGAGCGTAACTATGCTGGGCTATTTGACGCGGCTGATGGCGGCACACTGCTGCTGGATGAGATTGGCGATATGCCACTCTCCCTGCAGGCAAAGCTGCTGAGAGTTCTACAAGAAGGTGAGGTGCGCCCCCTGGGCGCCAATACCGCCCACAAGGTCGACGTGCGAATCATCGCCGCCACCCATCGCGACCTGCTGGCAATGGTCAGCCAGGGGACTTTTCGCGAGGACCTCTATTACCGATTGGCACAGTTCCCTATCCAATTACCGGCCTTGCGTGAGCGTGACGGTGATGTGCTGCAGCTTGCCCGGCACTTTGCTGAAAAGGTCTGCGCGGCACTCGAAAAACCGGTGGTCAGTTGGTCCAGTGCCGCGCTTGATCAGCTCTCCGGCCACGCCTTCCCAGGCAATGTGCGTGAGCTCAAATGCCTGGTGGAACGGGCGGTGCTGCTGTGTGATGACGGGGTGATTTTACCTGAGCACCTGTCGCTGTCGTCGGCTCCCGCGGGTACGACCGCCGAAGCGACTCTGCGTCAGCGTCTGGAGCGGGTGGAACGGGTCTTTCTGATCGATTGCCTGCACAAGAACCGTGGCAATCGAACGCGCACCGCGCGTGAACTTGGGGTCGCGCGTCGCACGCTGCTGTACCGGCTTGCGCGTTTGAATATCCCCATGGGCGCGTCTCGAGGCGAATGCTGAATGGCGTATTCACGCTGGCGTGCTCATGGGCTCTGCGATGCCCCGTTTGTTTTATCTACCTGGGAGAACCCGATGCCTGATCGTCCATGGCGAGCCGTACTGCTTGTGTTGTGTTTACTGAGCGGTTGCAGCGCCAATTATGTGTTTGATGACGCTGACTATCGTCCTTTGGGTGACTCCCAAGCGACCCGTCGCGGCCAATGAAATGGAGCCTTTCATGCAATTAGTGCTTGAAGTGTGTGATGGCGGGAGCGATGAGCCGCCACCGCGCAAGGTGTTCGATGGAGTGGGCGGCGTGGTCGGTCGTGGAGCCGGTTGCGACTGGAGTATTTCTGACCCCAGTCGCTTGCTTTCCAGTCACCACGGGTTGATCGCGTACCGTGACGCGCGTTATTTCCTGACGGATATCAGCAGTAACGGTATCCGTGCGGTGAGCAGTGGCAAGTCGCTGCAAAAGGGGCAGGCGCGGTTGATCGTGGAGGGTGATGTTTTCCAGTTGGGGCCATTTGCTATCCGTGCGCGGTTGATTGAGCGCGTGGCGTCGCATTGCCAGCCATTATCCACTGCGGGCGGGGTGATACCCGATGATGCTTACCTGGGCCTGGACCCCGTTCAAGAATGGGATCGCCAGTCGATGCACGGCGCACCGCCGTGCGAGCTGGACGCCTTGAACGACGTGCAAGAGGCACCGAGTGCCTGGATGTCTGGTGACGATGTTGAGCGCGACTACCTGACCTTACCTGCACAGGCAGACGTTTTGGTAGAGAGGGTCGAACCTGTCTTGCCTGACTCGCAGGCGCCCGAGGCCGACGAAGTGTTCTGGGCGCAGTTCGCCAAAGCGTTGGGCGTCAGTGCGCAGGCGCTCGATTGCGCTGGCCGCGAGGCGTTGGCGATTAAGGCTGCGGGTTTACTCAGGCACGCGATTGATGGGTTGCAACAGAGCCTGCGCACTCACGACGAACTGCACAACGAATTGGACCTGGACGCGAGCACCTTGATCAAACGTCCGAACGCGTTGAAAGACAGCCTGTGCATTGACTCTGCGTTGGCGTCGTTGCTGGGCACGGGCGAGTTGGCGCAACCCTGCGCCGAAGCGGCCATTACGCAGGTGTACCGGCAAATGCAAGTGCATCAGGTCGCGCTGCTCGTTGCATGCCGCACGGCGCTGCGCACCTCGTTGGCGACGTTTGCCCCTGGCCACTTGCTGGCCAGTTTTGAGCGCGATGACAAGGTGCCGAGGTTCTTTGCCGACAGGGCGCATTGGCGGGCCTACCAGCGCCACTATCAACGAGTGGTCGAAGAAAATGCATCGAATACGGACCTGTTGCGCGGCAACTTTTCCAAGGCCTATGAGGAGCAGGTACGCCTGGCCTCGGCGTTGTTTGCCACACCTTCGGGAGGATGCCCATGACCCGTGTCGCCCTACCTCTTTTGGTTGTATTGGTGCTGCTGGGTGGTTGCAGCAACCTGTCACCGTTTTCCACATTGACCAAGCTCGACTTGACGCTGGCCGCCAGTGACGAAGTGAACCCCGACCTGCATGGGCGCCCCTCGCCGGTGGTGGTGCAGCTGTTTGAACTCAAGCATCCAGTGGCATTCGAAAACGCAGATTTTTTTACCCTGTATGGGCATGCCGAGCAGGCGCTGCCCAAAGACTGGGTGAGCAGCGAGGAGCTGGAGCTGCGCCCCGGCGAGCAGGTGGCCCTCAAGCTCAGGAGCGAACCGCAAAGCCGTTACGTGGGCATCATTGCGGCGTACCGCGATTTACCCCATGTGCAATGGCGCTGGGTGCTGGCGCTGGCGCCACAGCAAGTCACAAGAGCACACCTGGTGCTTGACCAGGCGGGTATCCGTGCTGGCGACCCGCTCGCCAGCCTGGAGGAGAACTGATATGCAGGCTCATAAAGTCATCTGGCAGGAAGGGATGTTGCTGCGCCCCCAGCACCTGCAACATAACGACCGTTATTACCATCAGCAGCTTAATCGAACTCGCTTGCTGGGCAGTGATGCCTGGGGTTTCCTGAGCCTGGACATCGACCTGCAATACCTGAACCTGGGCAAGCTGGTGGTCAATCAAGCCAGTGGCGTTTTGCCGGATGGCAGTCTTTTCGAGTTGACCACCGCCATGGCGCCACTGGTGCTGGAGGTGCCGGCCAACGCGGGTAGGCAATCGGTGTACCTGGCGTTACCGATGACGACCGGCAATCAGGTTGAAACCCGCACGCAGGAGGCGCCGGAGGTGTTGGCGCGCTACATCGCCTGTGACATTGAAGTGGCGGACTCCAATGCGGGCCGGGACGCTCGTTGCCAGATCAGTTGCGCACGGCCGGATTTGCGCCTGTTGCTGGGTGAGCAGCCGGGGGATGAGGTCTACGTGAAGCTGAAGATTGCCCAGGTGCTGGAATGCTCTGCTGAAGAGGGGCTGCGTATGGAGCCTGATTTTGCCCCGACGTTTATTTATGTGCAGGGCTCGGGGTTTGTTTCGTCCTGCCTCAAAGAAGTGATCAGCCTGCTCGCCAGCCGGGGGGATGCGATTGCTGAGCGGATGGGCGGCAATGGCGCCACGGCGGGTGCGCAGATTGCGGACTTTTTGATGCTGCAACTGATCAATCGGACCGAGCCGGTGTTGCGCCATTATCTGGTCCAGGCGCAAGTGCGTTCAGAGGCGTTATTCCGCGAGATGCTGTCGATACTGGGCGAACTGGCGACGTTTGCCAGCGACAGCAAACGTGCCACCCAGCAGGTGCGCTACCTCCACGGCGACCAGGGCGCGAGTTTTCGTGGGTTGATGGCGGGGTTGCGCACAGTGCTGTCGATGGTCTTTGAGCAGCATGCCCTGGAGCTGGTACTGCAACAGCGCCAGTATGGGGTAATGGTCTGCCCAGTGGCCGATCTCAAGCTGCTGGGCACCGCGACATTCATCCTGGCAGTCGCGGCTCAATGCGACTCGGAAGAACTGCGCCATCGTTTGCCGGCCCATCTGAAAATCGGTCCCGTAGAGCGCATCCGCGAACTGGTCAACCTGCACCTGGCGGGCATCAAGGTCAAACCACTGCCGGTGGCGCCCCGCCAGATCCCTTTTCATTCCGGTAAAACCTATTTCATGCTCGAACTCAGTGCCCGGGATATCGCGCAGTTGGAGCAATCGGGTGGTTTTGCGTTCCATGTCGGCGGCGAGTTCAGCGAGTTGGAACTGACCTTCTGGGCTATCAGGAATTGAACAGCATGAACATGGACAGTGATTACCCGCTGGATGAAAAAACCGTGTTGCTGGATCGTAACGGCCACGGCCCGGTACAGCGCCCGGTGACGGACTTTCCCTCGCCACCGCGTTTTGAACAGTTGGAAGACCGCATGGTCTACGCCGCCGCTGTGCAGGGCGCTCAACGTTTCAACGTGGGCCTTAACCCGCTGGTGACAGCGGCCTGGGAACTGATGTGCGAGGTGCTTGAACTTAAACTCAGCAGCGGTCGGGAAAACCTGCAGACGCTCAATGAGCGACTGGCCGCAAGCCTCACACGCTTCGAGGTCCGCGCCCAGCATGAAGGCATGGAAAGCGCTCAGGTGATTGCTGCTCGCTATGTGCTGTGCAGCGTCGTTGATGAAGCGGTAGTCACCACGGCGTGGGGAAGTCGCAGCGACTGGTCGAAGATCAGTCTGCTGAGCCGTTTTCACAACGAAACCTTTGGCGGCGAAAAGTTTTTCCAGCTGTTGGAGCGACTGTCTCGCGACCCCGTGAAGCACTTGGCCATGCTGGAACTGATGTACCTGTGCCTGTCGATGGGTTTTGAAGGCAAATACAGGGTCATGGAGCGCGGCGTGACCGAGCTTGAGGGCGTCCGTGACGCCTTGTATCGCCAGATAAGACACGTGCGTGGCGACCCGGTGTCTGTGTCCGCCTCTGTTCCCCGGCCGGAGCCGGCACGCCGCAAGCGGCTGCGCACACTCTCCGCAACCTGGTGTGTGGCGTTGGGCTTGATCGCTTTGCTGGCGATGTATTCGGCAACTGCCTGGGTACTGGAGCAGGAGCGAGCCCATGCATTGCAACCCTTTCAATCTTCGGCGCCGGAACTGACTCCGACGCCCTTGTAACGCTGGGAACATTGAATGAACGCATTCTTCAAGGGCGCGGGCAACCTGCTGCGCATCGTTTGGGTATGGAGCTTGTTGCTGGTGCTTTCCAGCGCGTGCCTGGTGTGGTTTTTCGGGCCTGTGCTGGCGGTGGATGACCACCGGTTCTGGCAAGGTGCTACGGCTCGGCTCGTGACTATCAGCGGGCTGTTTCTGCTATGGGGGCTGGCGATGGTCATTGCGGGCGCACGCCACAGCGCAAGGTCCAAAACCGACGAAAGCCGGGCCGACCGTCAGCATCCGGGGCTGGTAGAGGATGAGCGCAAACAGGTACGCGCCCGTTTCAAGGACGCGCTGCACACCTTGAAAACATCTCGCCACTATTTCGGGCGCAGCGTGCGCTCACGCAACGAACTGCCCTGGTACTTGTTGATCGGACAGCGAGGCAGCGGCAAGAGCGCTTTGCTGGCAGCGAATGGCTCGCAGCGCCCGCCGGATCACCTTCAAGCCGCATCATCAGGGGCCAGCGCCTACTGTGACTGGTTCTTCGCCGATCAGGGCGTCCTGATGGAGAGTGCCGGACGCTACCTGGACCAGCCCGACCGCGCGGTCGATGCCGCAGGTTGGTCAACATTACTCGGGCTGCTCAAGTCCAGGCGGCGAGTACGTCCACTCAACGGCGTGGTGGTGACGTTGTCGGTGGACACGCTGTTGGGCAGCAATGAGCATGATCTGGAGCGCCATGCACGGCATGTGCATTCCAGGTTACAAGATATCCAGCAGACGCTGCATATCGATATTCCGGTTTATCTGGTGCTGACCCACGCTGACCACATCCCAGGCTTTACCGCGTTTTTTGATACGCCGCACGACAGCGCCGCAGAGGGCGTACTCGGTGAGCTGATCACTGGCAGCCACACGGGTGTGCCTATGGCGCAGGTGCGTCAGGTGTTCGAAACGTTGCTGCAGCGCCTGAGTGGCGAACTGGTGCAGCGCCTGCACCAGGAGCGCAATGTCGAGCGCCGTGGCTGGATGCTGGGTTTTGTGCCCCAGGTGGCACGCATCGGTGAGCGTTTATGCCTGTTTATCGAAGTTGCGTTCTGCGCCCATCGCAATCAGCGCATCCAGGGGTTGCGAGGTTTCTATTTGACCTGTGCCGGTGAGCGGCACGAACGCTTTGTCCAAGGTCTTTTCAACCAGGTGATTTTCGCCGAGGCCGATATTGCGGGGCTGCACGCCGAGGAGCACCGACGCATTCGTTGGCAGCAGGCGGGATGGGCGAGCGCCGTAGCACTGGTCATCGGTGCGGCGGGCATGCTCTGGGTGCACAGCTATGGGATCAACCACCAACGCCTGGAGCTGTTGGCGCAGTTAGGTCAAGTTAATACGCCAGCCCCGGACGATGCGGACCATACGTTGGGGTTACTGACATTGCTGGACAATCGCCTGGCGGCCACCCGGGTGTTTCCGCCGGTGTCAGAGGCCGGCGTGCTGGAGAGAGCCGGACTGTTTCAGGGTGAAGTGAGCCGACCACCGTTGGTCAGTGCCTACAACGACGCCCTGCAGCAAATGGTCGCCCAGGTCGCTTCGCTGCTCGAAGCACAGGTGCGGTCGAGCCTTGGGGATCGTGAACGGTTACTGGATAACCTGCGCGCCTACCTGATGCTCAATCTGCGCGAGCGACGTGATGCCGGGTGGCTGGCGGAGCGCGTGGCGACTCGGTGGTCCGAGCGCTATGCCGGTGAGGCTTCGACGCAGGCGCGCCTGAGTGAGCACTTCGGCCGGCTGCTTGAACAACCTTTTGCCGCGCCACTCAATGATGAACTGGTCGCCCAGGCTCGCCAGGTGCTGCGCGGAGAGTCGCTGGCAGACGTGGTATATCGCGTGCTGCGCGAGCAATCGCACACGCTGGAGCCCAGCCGTCTCACCGACGGCACTGTGTTCATGGCGCTGGACCAACCGATTTCCGGGTTTTACAGCAAGCGCTATGTGCAGTATTTCGACCAGCAAGGCCCGCGATTGGTTAACGCGATTGTCCTGGACAATTGGGTGCTGGGGCAGGCGACTGACCTCAGTGCGATGGAGTTGCGCCGGTTGATAGTCGAACTCGAACAGCGCTATTTCAGCGAGTACGCCGA
>NZ_VBVZ01000609.1 GCF_005863185.1 Pseudomonas edaphica | reverse complement strand
AGGTAACGCCAACCACTTATGCACTTGCGAGGACTTTATGGCCCGTTTCGAACTGCAAAAACTCTACATTGACGGCGGCTACAGCGACGCTGGCAGCGATGCCACCTTCGAAGCCATCAACCCGGCTAACGGTGAAGTTCTCGCCCAAGTGCAACGCGCCACCAAGGAAGACGTGGAACGCGCCGTGGTCAGCGCCGAAAAAGGCCAGAAAATCTGGGCTGCCATGACCGCCATGGAGCGTTCGCGCATCCTGCGTCGTGCCGTCGACATCCTGCGAGAGCGCAACGATGAGCTGGCCGCCCTGGAAACCCTGGACACCGGTAAAGCCTTCTCCGAAACCCAATACGTCGACATCGTCACCGGTGCAGACGTGCTGGAATACTACGCAGGCCTGGTGCCAGCCATCGAAGGCGAGCAGATCCCGTTGCGCGACACTTCGTTCGTCTACACCCGCCGCGAGCCGCTGGGCGTAGTAGCCGGTATCGGCGCGTGGAACTACCCGATCCAGATCGCCCTGTGGAAATCCGCACCGGCTCTGGCGGCGGGTAACGCGATGATCTTCAAGCCAAGCGAAGTCACTTCGCTGACCACTCTGAAACTGGCCGAGATCTACACCGAAGCTGGCGTTCCAGCCGGTGTGTTCAACGTGCTGACCGGCAGCGGACGTGAAGTCGGCACCTGGCTGACCGAGCACCCGCGCATCGAGAAAGTCTCGTTCACCGGCGGCACCGACACCGGCAAGAAAGTTATGGCCAGCGCTTCGAGCTCCTCGCTCAAAGAAGTGACCATGGAACTGGGCGGCAAGTCGCCGCTGATCGTGTTCGAAGATGCCGACCTGGATCGCGCCGCCGACATCGCCATGATGGTCTGCACCAACGGCACTCGCGTGTTCGTGCCGAAACACCTGCAAGCGGCGTTCGAAGCCAAGATCGTTGAGCGTGTTGCGCGCATTCGTGTTGGCAACCCACAAGACGAAAACACCAACTTCGGCCCGCTGGTCAGCTTCGCCCACATGGAAAGCGTGCTCGGCTACATCGCCAAAGGCAAGGAAGAAGGCGCCCGCGTCCTGTGCGGCGGCGACCGACTGACCGACGGCGAATTCGCCAAAGGCGCCTATGTGGCCCCGACTGTGTTCACCGACTGCACCGACGAAATGACCATCGTCCGTGAAGAAATCTTCGGCCCAGTAATGAGCATCCTCACTTACGAGACCGAAGAAGAAGTGATCCGCCGCGCCAACGACACCGATTTCGGCCTGGCCGCAGGTTTGGTGACCAAGGACCTGAACCGCGCCCACCGCGTGATTCATCAGCTGGAAGCGGGTATCTGCTGGATCAACGCCTGGGGCGAATCCGACGCCAAGATGCCGGTTGGCGGCTACAAGCAGTCGGGCGTTGGCCGTGAGAACGGTATCAGCTCGCTGAACAACTTCACCCGCATCAAATCGGTACAGGTTGAGCTGGGCGACTACGCCTCGGTGTTCTAAACCACAGGCGCCTGGGAGTCGCCTTTGTGGCGAGGGAGCTTGCTCCCGTTGGGCTGCGCAGCAGCCCCATCCCAGGCCCCGCAGTTCTCCAGACCGAACTCGTTCGCTGGTTTTGCGACTGCTGCGCAGTCGAGCGGGAGCAAGCTCCCTCGCCACAAAAGCAGCTTGAACCACTTATATGAGGGTGCATTTATGTCCCAAGAATACGATTACATCATTGTGGGTGCCGGCTCCGCCGGTAACACCCTGGCGACCCGTCTGACCGAAGACGAAGGCGTCACCGTCCTGCTGCTGGAAGCCGGCGGCCCGGACTACCGTTTTGACTTCCGTACCCAAATGCCTGCCGCGCTGGCGTTCCCGCTGCAAGGCCGTCGCTACAACTGGGCCTACGAAACCGACCCTGAGCCACACATGGACGGCCGTCGGATGGAATGCGGTCGCGGCAAAGGCCTGGGTGGTTCTTCGCTGATCAACGGCATGTGCTACATCCGTGGCAACGCCATGGACTACGACAACTGGGCAAAACTGCCAGGTCTGGAAAACTGGACCTACCTCGACTGCCTGCCGTACTTCCGTAAAGCCGAAACCCGCGACATCGGCCCCAACGACTACCACGGTGGCGACGGCCCGGTCAGCGTGACCACGCCTAAAGCCGGCAACAACCCGCTGTTCCACGCGATGGTTGAAGCCGGCGTACAGGCCGGTTACCCGCGTACCGACGACCTGAACGGCTACCAGCAAGAAGGCTTCGGCCCGATGGACCGTACCGTCACGCCTAAAGGCCGTCGCGCCAGCACCGCACGCGGTTACCTGGACACGGCCAAGAAGCGCTCGACGCTGACCATCGTCACCCACGCCCTCACCGACAAAGTATTGTTTGAAGGCAAGCGTGCCGTAGGCGTGCGTTACCTGATCGGCGCGGCTGAAGAACGTGTTGAAGCCCGTGCGCGTAAAGAAGTACTGGTGTGCAGCGGTGCAATCGCTTCGCCGCAACTGCTGCAACGCTCCGGTGTGGGCCCGGCCAAACTGCTGGAAAGCCTCGACATCCCGGTGGTCCACGACCTGCCCGGCGTCGGCGAAAACCTGCAGGACCACCTTGAGCTGTACCTGCAATACGCCTGCACTCAGCCAGTGTCGCTGTACCCATCGCTGCTCTGGTACAACCAGCCGGCCATTGGTGCCGAATGGCTGTTCAACGGCACCGGTATCGGCGCCAGCAACCAGTTCGAAGCGGGCGGTTTTATCCGTACCCGTGAAGACTTCGATTGGCCGAACATCCAGTACCACTTCCTGCCGGTCGCGATTAACTACAACGGCAGCAACGGTGTGAAAGAGCACGGTTTCCAGGCGCACATGGGTTCCATGCGTTCGCCGAGCCGGGGCCGCGTGCAATTGAAGTCGAAGAACCCTCGGGACTACCCGAGCATCCTCTTCAACTACATGGCCACCGAGCAGGACTGGCAGGAATTCCGTGACGGCATCCGCCTGACCCGCGAAATCATGCAGCAGCCGGCGCTGGATCAATACCGTGGCCGTGAAATCAGCCCGGGCATTGACGTGCAAACCGATGAGCAGTTGGACAAGTTCATCCGCGAGCACGCCGAAACTGCGTTCCACCCGTCCTGCTCGTGCAAAATGGGCACCGACGAGATGGCTGTAGTGGATGCCGAAGGCCGCGTGCATGGCATGCAGGGGCTGCGTGTTGTGGATGCGTCGATCATGCCGATCATCACCACCGGCAACCTCAACGCGCCGACGATCATGATCGCCGAGAAAATCGCCGACAAGATCCGTGGCCGCAAGCCACTGCCGCGCAGCACTGCCGACTACTACGTGGCAGGCGATGCGCCGGTGCGTGGCAAACCGATGCGTGAAGTCGGCCCTACTGCGCAGTAACTGATACACCGCGGTGATCCCATCGCAGGCAAGCCAGCTCCCACATTTGACTGTGTTCACAAATCAAAATGTGGGAGCCGGGCTTGCCCGCGATGAGGCCCGACCTGACACTGCAAAAGCGCCTCCCTACACTTTCCTTGATCAGCTCCCCGCCCCAGGCCTACTCTGTTGCCTGCCCGCGATGAGCCGCCCACAAGGAAGGCCCCATGTTCGACAAACACCCCCCCCTCAAGCAGCACTTCAGTGCCCTGCGCACCCGC
>NZ_VBVZ01000608.1 GCF_005863185.1 Pseudomonas edaphica | reverse complement strand
GATCAGGTAATCCATAACCGCCGTTACCGCCGGCACCAGGTAAAACAGGCTGGTGACATTCACCAGATTGCCACGCGCGATCAGTCGATACAGCAGCAGCGTCGCCAGCAACGACACCACCAGGCCCATCCACAGCACCGGCAGGTAAAAGCTCGCGCTTTGCTCAAAGTGGAACGGCTGGAACGGCACAAACACCGCGCACAGCAGCAGCCCTGCCACGTACTGCACCGGCAGCGTGCCCAACGGATTGTCGGTGATGCGTTTTTGCATGATCGAACCCAGCGTCATGCTGGCCAGCGCCAGCAAGCCGAACAACATCCCGGCCAGGGACATACCCGACAGTCCGATGCCCTGATAGACCACCATGATCAACCCCGCCAACCCCAGCCCAAGGCCGAACAACCGGCTTAACGAGCGCTGACGCTCCATCAGCACCACCGTCAGGATCGGCTGCACGCCCATGATGGTGGCCATCATTCCTGGCGTGACTCTGAGGTCCAGGGCCAGCAGGTAGAAAATCTGATAAGCGCCCAACAACACCAGGCCGGTCGCCGCCGCATACAGCATGGGTTTGCCGGGGCGCGGCAGTTTCAGCTTGAGGATTGGCACCAGGATGACCAGGCCCGCCAGGGCGATGGCAAAACGGATCAATAAGAAGGCAAAGGGTGAAGCGTGGGCCAGGCCCCACTTGGAGAAAATCGCCCCGCTGCTCCACAGCAGGACAAACAGGCTCGTCGAGGCCGCCGCGGCCACGGATTGTTTCGAAAGAACAGACATGGTTACCACCTGTCATCAGGCAAAAAAAGCCGATTCAGCAGACGCTGAGATTCAATAGGTTTTTTTCAGGCGGGCAGACGGGAACAGCAATTTGCTGATCAGCCCGAAATGCCGACACCCGGCGGTGATACGACTGCGTACACCGGCGTGCTACTGACAGGTGGGGGATAGTGACTGATCTGCGCAGGCTGCTTATTCGCGCACGGCACGACCACAGCGTTGACCGCTGAATCGACTACCGCTATGCGCTGGAAAGCTGGCATGTGCTGATCTTTTTGAAGGGATTGAGACCTGCGGACTATAACCAGCTGCCAAGCGATTTTGCAATCACTTCACCCAGGCGTTTTGCGTGGAAGAGTTTTCATGCCTGCAACGAAAGTCGGTCGCTATAATGCCGGCCAGTTTTTTTCAAGGATTTCACATGATTGCTCTGCCCTGGCTGTACCTGCTGCTTCTTTCCATTGGCTATGTACTGGCCTTGACCTACGGGCAACTGGGCATGCTGGCGGCGGTTTCCGTAGTCATGCTGCTGATTGCGGGTTACGCCGTGCGCCAGCAACGCAATCCTTGGGCGCGTTACCTCGGACACGGCTTGTTTATCGTGCTGGCGCTGGGCCTGGCGATGCATTGGTTGCCAGGTTTCTACAACGGCCGCGGGATCGCGCCTCAACGCTTTACGCCTGATTCGGTGCCATTTTCGATGTACCTCAACCAGGACAAACCGTTGATCGGCTTCTGGCTGCTGCTGGCCTGCCCCTGGATCGTGGCACGCAGGTCATTGCGCCTGTCGATCTGCGTGACTGCGCTGGCGTTGACCCTGACAGCCGTTGCAGCGTTGGGCGGCGCAATGTTGCTGGGGATGATCAGTTGGGCGCCCAAATGGCCGGAACAGGCGTGGTTGTGGGTATTGAACAACCTGCTACTGGTGACCCTGGTTGAAGAGGCGTTGTTTCGTGGCTACATCCAGGGCGGCCTGAGCGAGCGCTTCAAACACCTGCCTTATGGCGAGAATGTGGCGCTGCTGCTGGCCTCGCTGCTATTCGGTTTGATGCACCTGGGCGCAGGTTGGCACTGGGTATTGCTGGCAAGCATCGCCGGGGTCGGTTATGGCCTGGCCTATCGCTTTGGAGGGTTGGGCGCGGCAATCGCCACGCACTTCGGGCTGAACCTGCTTCACTTCGGGCTGTTTACCTACCCGATGCTGGCCGGCTGATTATTGCAAAAATAAGTTAAATAAAAGCCCGCAAGCGCCGATAACCCCTGAAAGCCTTGCGGATTGAACAACCATGCGTAATAACCAACCCGTTACCCAGCGCGAACGTACCTTCCCCGCTAAGCAACGGTTGATCTCCACCACAGACGCCAAAGGTGTGATCACCTACTGCAACGACGCTTTCGTCGAAATCAGTGGGTTCACCCGCGACGAACTGGTCCGAGCGCCGCACAACCTGGTGCGCCACCCGGATGTTCCGTCGGCTGTGTTCGCGCACATGTGGTCCACGCTCAAACAAGGCTTGCCATGGATGGGCATCGTCAAGAACCGCTGCAAGACCGGCGATCACTACTGGGTTAACGCCTATGTGACGCCAGTCTTCGACGGCAACCAGGTGATCGGCTACGAATCGGTGCGCATCAAGCCCACCGCCGAGCAGATCCGCCGGGCCGAAGCGCTCTATCAACGCATCAACCAGGGCAAGTCCGCCGTGCCGCAGCGCGACAAGTGGCTGCCGGTTTTGCAGGACTGGCTGCCGTTTATCCTGGTCAGCCAGCTGAGCTTTATGATTGGTGCATCGCTCAATTCCCACTGGGGTTTTGCCCTGGCGGCGGGCCTGTCGGTGCCACTGGGCCTGCTGGGCCTGAGCTGGCAGCAGCGCGGCCTCAAGCGTTTGCTGCGTTTGGCCGAGCAGACCACGTCTGACCCGTTGATCGCGCAGATGTACACCGACAGCCGAGGCGCGCAGGCGCGGCTGGAGATGTCGATTCTCAGCCAGGAAGCGCGGCTGAAGACCTGTCTGACACGCTTGCAAGACACGGCTGAACACCTGAACGACCAAGCGGCGCAGTCCAATACCTTGGCGCATAACAGTTCCAGCGGCCTGGAACGCCAGCGTGTAGAGACCGAACAAGTAGCCACGGCGGTCAACCAGATGGCAGCGACCACTCAGGAAGTCGCCAGCCATGTACAGCGCACGGCGGACGCCACTCAGGAAGCCAATCGCCTGACCGGTCGCGGCCGCGACATCGCCGGGGAAACCCGCGAGGCGATCCAGCGTCTGTCGGTGGCCGTGGGCGAGACGGGTGTGACCGTCACCCAACTGGCCAAGGACAGCGATGAAATCGGCGGTGTGGTCGATGTGATCAAAGGCATTGCCGACCAGACCAACCTGCTGGCACTGAACGCAGCCATCGAAGCGGCCCGCGCCGGTGAGATGGGCCGAGGTTTTGCGGTGGTGGCTGACGAAGTTCGCCAACTGGCGCAGCGCACTGCCGAGTCCACCGGACAAATTCATACGCTGATCGCCAAGCTGCAACACACCGCAGCGGCGGCCGTGCAAACCATGGACGCCGGGCATCGCCAGGCCGAAGAAGGTGTGGCGCGGGTGATGGAGGCGGATCAGGCGCTGGTGGGCATCAGTGAGGCGGTGGCCAATATCACTGACATGACCACGCAGATTGCCGCAGCTACCGAAGAGCAAAGCGCAGTAGCCGAAGAGATCAGCCGTAACATCAGCACGATTGCGCTGTTGGCGGATCAGACCTCGGAACAGGCGATGAACTCGGCGCAGTTGAGTGAGGAGCTGACGCACACCGCCAATACCCAGTATTCGCTGGTAGAACGTTTTAACCGGTAAATCGCTATCGCAGGCAAGCCAGCTC
>NZ_VBVZ01000607.1 GCF_005863185.1 Pseudomonas edaphica | reverse complement strand
CCGGGGGCCGATGGACGGAGATCCTTACAGATGACGCCATCGGCCCCAACGATCTGGTGGCGCTGGGCAGCCGGGGCGACAGCTGCAGCGATGGCAGTGCGGCGATTGCCCAGGCGTATCCGGTGCAGTGTTTACACGTGCTGGCACGTAACGTCGGGCAGGTGCGCGGAGTGGGTGCGCGGCACTTGTTAAACCAGGGTGCACGCTGGATTTCGTGCACCGACGCCGACAGCCGTGTCGCCCCCGACTGGTTGGTGGCGCAACTGGCCTTGGGCGCCGATGCTGTGTGCGGCACAGTGACGGTGGACGACTGGAGCGAAGGCTTCGGCGTGGCAGCCCAAATCCGCTACACCCAAGCCTATGAGGCTCGCGACGGCCATCGCCATATTCACGGTGCCAACCTGGGCGTGAGTGCCGGGGCGTATGTGCAGTCCGGCGGATTCGAACCGTTGGCCTGCCACGAAGATGTGCAACTGGTGCGCAACCTGGAGCGCTGCGGTGCTTCAATCGCCTGGAGTCACACGCCACAGGTAATTACCAGCGCACGCCTGGACTGCCGTGCCCAAGGCGGTTTTGGTGATTATTTGAAGAGTTTGATGCAGGCCACCTGAATATTTCGACCCTGCACGATGTAAAAACGCCGAATCCTTGACTATGCTGAAATCGCCTTGCTGGTCATCCAGGGTTGGATGGCCGCAGTTCATCGCAGCGGAGCCTGTGCTGAGTACAAGAGCGTCGTCCCGTCAACGGGGTACGACCCGGCATCATTCGACAAGGACGTGACACCGATGAAATCTGCCTCATTAAGCGAGGGCCGTCGCGGCCCTGCGCAAATCTGGAACAGTGCGCCGCAGTTGGCGCAAATCCCCTTTATCAAGCCCTCCTCCCTGGTGCCACGCGGTGCGCGGGTGGTGGTCATCGCGCCTCACCCCGGCGATGAGGTGCTGGCGTGTGGCGGTTTATTGCAACTGCTCAGCACCCTCGACCACCCGCTGCAACTGATCTCGATCACCGATGGCAGCGCCAGCCACCCAGGCTCGAATGCTTGGCCGGCAAGCCGCCTGAGTGTGATCCGGCCGCAGGAAAGCGCCGAGGCGCTGCGGCGCCTGGGCATGCCGCTGCACAGCCTGAAGTGGATTCGCGGCGGCTTTTGCGACGACGCCCTTGCCGCCCGCGAACAACCCATGAGCCAGTTCATTGCCCGCTACCTGCAAGCGGGTGACGTGGTGTTCACCACCTGGCGCCACGACGGCAAGGACGACCATGACGCCGTCGGCCGCGCCAGCGCCAAAGCCTGCCAGCTCACCGGCGCGCGCCTGTATGAACTGCCGATATGGGCCTGGCACTGGCCGGTGCGCGAAGGCTCGGTGATTCCCTGGTATCGCGCGCGCAAGGTACGGCTGGACAGCTGGAGCGTTGCGCGCAAGCTGCACGCCACCCATGCGTATGCCAGCCAATTGGTCGGCGACCCGGAGATCGGTTTGGCGCCCATGCTTGCCCAGGAGTTACTGGAGCGGATGCGTGAGCCCTATGAGATCGTGTTTGCCTAGAGACAGCTTATGTATCGCACTGTGTACAGCACCCTTCGCGATACACAGCGTTTAACCCGCGCCCATTTCTGAAACACAGCCGATACAGCACGACGTTCAACTGAGCCCCCGGCACCCATCAAGCCCAAGGAGGCTCGCCATGCACGCTCAGTTGAAACGCCACCCACTTTTCCTGGCCTTTGCCCTGTTGCCATTCGCGGCCATGGGCATGGCCCATGCCGAAATGCCTGAACCGCAGACCCCGGCACCGCAGCATCAATCGGCGTTCGGGACGCTCAAGCACATCAAGGCCGGCCTGCTGGATGTGGCCTACGCCGAGGTCGGCCCGGCCAATGGCCAGGTAGTGATCCTGTTGCATGGCTGGCCCTACGATATCGACAGCTACGCCAACGTCGCCCCGCTGTTGGCCGCCAAAGGCTACCGCGTGCTGATCCCGTATGCGCGTGGGTATGGCGATACGCGTTTTCTGTCGGATAAAACCTTACGCAATGGTGAACCGGCGGCGCTGGCCCAGGACGTGATCGATTTCATGGACGCGCTGAAGGTCCAGCAAGCGGTACTGGGCGGTTATGATTGGGGCGCGCGCTCAGCAGATATCGTCTCGGCGCTGTGGCCGGAGCGGGTCAAGGCGTTGGTGTCGGTCAGTGGCTACCTGATCGGTAACCAGGCCGCCGGCAAAAACCCGCTGCCACCCAAAGCGGAATTGCAGTGGTGGTACCAGTTCTACTTCGCCACCGAACGCGGCGCCGCCGGTTACCAGAAAAACACCCACGACTTTGCCAAGCTGATCTGGCAGACCGCCTCGCCAAAGTGGGCCTTTGACGAGGCCACCTTCGAGCGCAGCGCCAAAGGCCTGGACAACCCCGATCACGTGGCCATCACCGTATTCAACTATCGCTGGCGCCTCGGCCTGGTGCAGGGCGAAGGGCAATACGCTGCGCTGGAGCAAACACTCGCGCAGTCGCCGAGCATTGGCGTGCCGACCATCACGCTTGAAGGCGACGCCAACGGTGCGCCGCATCCATTACCCGAGGACTACGCCAAACGCTTTACCGGCAAATACCAGTTCCGTCTGGTCAGCGGCGGCATCGGCCATAACCTGCCGCAAGAAGCGCCGGCGGCGTTTGCCAAGGCCGTGATAGACGCTGACCAGCTGTGACGGGGTCTAGCCATGTGCCACCCTGAAAAATGTGAAATTTTTGTTAACTATGTCTCCCCAAAGGCTTTTTTGCTTCAGCCTGATCTGCCACACTAATGCGAATAATTATCAACAGATTTATTATTCGCTAGGGACGGCGTACAGGGGAGACTCCGTTTCATGTCTGTGCAACTTCATGTTGGCAAAGCATTTACACCCAGTTTGATGGCGTTGGCGGTTTGTCTTGCCACCTCACCTGCGGCCTTCGCCGCCGACGCGCAACAGCCGCCAGAGGTGGTTGAGCTGGGTGCGACGCAGATCAACACCGAGCAAGTCCTCGGTGCGACGACTGAAGGCAGCCAGTCCTACACCACCGGCTCGATGGCAACCGCCACCAAACTGCCGCTTACCCTGCGTGAAACCCCGCAAGCGGTCACGGTGATTACCCGTCAGCGGATGGACGACCAGGCGATGACCAGCATCAACGACGTGGTAAAAGCCACGCCGGGTCTGTTCCTGAACTTCTCCAGTGGCCCTGGTCGAGAAGCCTATACCTCACGGGGTTTCGACATCGACAACCTGATGTATGACGGCATCCCCACTGGCTATAACGGCGTTTCAGTCGGCGCCCAGCCAAACCTGGCAATGTTCGACCGCGTCGAAATCGTGCGCGGTGCCACCGGTTTGGTGACCGGCGCCGGCAACCCTTCGGCGGCCATCAACCTGATACGCAAGCGACCACTGGACGAGCAGAAGGTCACCCTCACCGGCGCCGCCGGCAACTGGGATGACTACCGTGGCGAGCTGGATGCCTCCAGCCCACTCAATGACAGTGGCACTTGGCGCGGCCGGGTTGTGACCTCTTACCGTGACGCCAATGGGTTTATCGATAAAGCCAAGGAAGACCACGGCTTGTTCTATGCCGTCACCGAGGCAGACCTCAGCGAAGACACCACCCTGACCCTCGG
>NZ_VBVZ01000606.1 GCF_005863185.1 Pseudomonas edaphica | reverse complement strand
GGGTGGATTCCAGCAGTGCGAGCATGCGTTCGCGGCGTTCGCGCTGGGGCATTTGCGGCGCATGGATATCGAAGATTTCTTCGACTTGCTTGCCGATCCGGATCGCCGGGTTCAACGCTGCCATGGGCTCCTGGAAAATCATTGCGATGCGGTTGCCGCGCAGCTGGCGCAGGCGGGTTTCGTCGAGGGTGCAAATATCATCGCCAAGAAAGTCGATCACCCCACCGGCGTGGCGCAAGCCTTTGGCGTAGTCGCCCATAATCGCCGCCGACAGCACCGATTTGCCGGAGCCGGATTCGCCGATCACACAGAGGATTTCGCCCTTGCGTACCTCCAGGCTGATGCCGTGCACCGCATGGCTGCGGTCTGCGCCGACAGGCAGTTCAATCGAGAGGTTTTGCACGCGCAATACAGGTTGTGGGTTCATGCTCAATTCCTTGCGCCTTGCTGGGCGTTTTCATCCAGGCCGTCCGCCAGCAGGCTCAAGCCCAGCATCAGGGTGGAGATGGCAATGCACGGGAAGATCACCAGGTGCGGGAAGGCGATGGCCATGGCGCGGCCGTCGTTGATCATGCCGCCCCAGTCGGGTGTGGGCGGCGGCAGGCCGAGGCCGAGAAAACCCAGGGCGCCAATCATGATCGCGGTGTAACCGATGCGCAGGCAAAAATCCACGATCAACGGGCCACCGCAGTTGGGCAAAATCTCCACCAGCATGATGCGCAGCGAGCCTTCGCCCTGGGTGATTGCACTGAGCACGTAGTCGCGCGAGCGAATATCGATGGTCAGCGCACGCATGATGCGAAAGATCGCTGGCGCACTGGTAAACGTCACCGCAATCAGGATGTTCAGCGCCGAGGCGCCGAGGGCAATGATGATCACGATGTACAACACCAGCACCGGGAACGACAGCACGGTGTCGGCCACATACGACAGCAGCGCATCGACCCAGCCGTTGAAGTAACCGGCACACAGGCCCATGGCGATACCGACGGCGAACGCCGTGAGCGTGGCCAGGATCGACCAGAACAGCACCGTGCGGGTGCCCCAGATCAGCCGCGAGAGGATGTCGCGACCGATCATGTCAGTGCCCAGCAGGAAGCTCTGGCCGTTGTCGCCGGTGGTCATTGGCGTGAGCAATGGGGTGAAGCTTTCCAGTGGGTCATGGGGCGCGAGCCAAGGCGCGAACACTGCGATGAACACCCAGCCGCCGACCAGCAACAGGCCGAGCAAGGCCAAGGGATGTTTAAACGCTTGCAGACGATTCATTGGGCCGCTCCCCCAAGACTGCGCAGGGTGATGCGCGGGTTGAGCCAGGTGTAGGCCAGATCCGAGAAGATCTTGGTAACCCCCACCACCACGGCGCTGACCATCGCGCAGGCTTCGATCAGGTACACGTCATGGTTCAGCGACGCGGTGTAGAGCAGCGAGCCGAAGCCCTTGTAGGCGAAGAACACCTCGACCACGATCACGTTGGACAGCAGCCACGGGATGTAGAGCATGATCACCGTGATCGGCGCGATCAGTACGTTACGCAGGGCATGGCGTACCACGATGCGCGCGGTGGAGGCGCCTTTGAGCCGCGCGGTGCGGATGTAGGGCGACTGCATCACTTCGACCATCGACGCCCGGGTGATCCGTGCCAGGTAGCCGACGCCGAACAGGCACAGCACCATCAACGGCAACACCAGTTGCACGGCGCTGAAACCATCGCTCATGCTGCTCACGCCTGGCAGCCAGTTGAGCCAGAACACAAAGATCGCCGAGACGAACACCGCGCTGGCAAAGTCGGGGATCGACGTGGTGACGATCGACAGGAACGACACCAGCCGGTCCAGCAGCGAACCCTGGCGAATGCCGGCGAGAATGCCTAAGGTCAACGCCACGGGCACCATCACCAGCAGGGCCAGGCCGGCCAGGGTGAGGGTTTGCGCCAGGTTGGGCAGCAGCAGTTTGATCACCGATTCGCGAAAATACACCGAGGTGCCCCAGTCGCCGCTGACAAAGTCCTTGAGCCACAACAGATAACGCCACACGAAGGGTTGGTTGTAGCCATGTTCCACCAGCCACGCCGCACGCTGGTCTGCGGCGGAGTAGGGGCCGAGGACGTTGATGGCGACGTCCTCGATGTTAAGTTCCAGGGCCAGGAACACGATCAAGGACACTGACAGCAAGGTCGCCAGCAGCGCCAGTAGTTTGCGCAATAGAAAATGAGCCATGGGTGCATGCTCCGACGAAGGTTGGAATGCCTGCCCATGTGGGCAGGAAACGCGCGCCTTGACTCAGGCGCTCAGCCACACGTTCCCCATGGGGTAAAAGTCGGAAGGATGCACCTCAAAGCCCTGCACTTTTTTGCTCACGGCGGTGAACTTGTCGCCCCAGAACGGCTGCACGATCACGCAGGCGTCCTGCAAAATCTGCGCGACGCTTTGCATCGCCACCGCGCGTTGCTTGGGGTCGATGATGCCCATGGCCTTGTCCAGCGCGGCGTCGAACGCCGGGTCGCTGTAGTGGCTTTCGTTCCAGGCGCCGCCGCCACGATAGGCCAGCTCCAGGGACATCACGCCCAGTGGGCGATGGGCCCAGTAGGTGAGACTGAACGCGGCTTTGTCCCAGATTGGCCAGTATTGAGCGGCAGGTATCACCTTGAGGTTGAGGCGAATCCCGGCTTCCAGGCAGTTCTGTTGCAGGATCTGCGCGCAGTCCTGCTCATAACGGCCCTGGGTGTTGCCGACGATCAAGTCGATGTCCAGACCGTTGGGGAAACCGGCGTCGGCCAGCAGCTTTTTTG
Organism: Pseudomonas edaphica; assembly: GCF_005863185.1. Classification (GTDB taxonomy): domain Bacteria; phylum Pseudomonadota; class Gammaproteobacteria; order Pseudomonadales; family Pseudomonadaceae; genus Aquipseudomonas; species Aquipseudomonas edaphica. The sequence continues at coordinate 869 of NZ_VBVZ01000606.1, read as the reverse complement.
CCGCCGCCACGTCACGCTCGCGTTTGGGCAACGGGAAATATTCGGGGTGAGAGGGGGCCACATGGTGGTCTTCGCCCAAGGTGCCCATGCCGCGATAGGCGATCTTGAGCATCTGCGCGTTATCAGCGCACAGCACCACGGCTTTGCGGATGCGCAGGTCGGTGAAGGGCTTCTGGTCGCAGGCCATGCGCATCACCACGGTTTGCGCGGATTTGCAGGTCAGCAACTGCGCGCCCGGCAGGCGCTTGGCCAGGTCCAGCTCGGCCACCGTCACCCGGTACAGCACGTCGACTTGCCCGGCTTGCAGTGCGGCAAGGTGGGTAGACACGTCGGTGCCCATGTCGATGTAACGCAGCTCGTCGAGGTTGGCGGGTTTGCCCCAATAATCGGCGCGCTTGGCGAAGGTCGCCTGCTTGTTCACTGCGAACGCCACCAGCTTGAACGGCCCGGTGGCCAGCGGGTTCTTGGACCAGTCGTCGCCGGCCTTGAAGCTGCGGTGCACGATGGCGCACGTGAAGGCGTTGAGCATTTCCGGAATCGCCAGGATCGGCCGTTTCAGTTGCAGGCGGAACTGGTAGTCGCTGACTTTTTCGAAGGCCTTGATGTCCTGGAACGCGGTGCGGTTGACCGACTTGGAGTCGGCAGCGATCCAGCGTTCGATGTTGTGCTGCACGTCGTCGACGTTGAAGCTGTCACCGTTGCTCCATTTCACGTCCTGGCGCAGGTTGAAGGTCCAGGTGGTGAGGTCGTCGGACGGGCTCCAGCTTTCTGCCAGGTACGGGTGGGTGATGTTGTCGGCGTCGACCCAGGTCAGGTACTCCAGCGAATTGCGCAACAGGTTCGAGGCTTCGATCCAGGTGATCAGCATC
>NZ_VBVZ01000605.1 GCF_005863185.1 Pseudomonas edaphica | reverse complement strand
CTGATACACCGCCATCGCGGGCAAGCCCGGCTCCCACATTGGATCTCCATCGGTTCGGGGATCGAGGTTGGTCCTACACGACCGTTGCGGGCGGACAGATCGCCGCTTATAGTTCGCCCCGTCGCTGAGAACAGCGATAGGGTTTCGCAGCCCTAACGATACGTGTGTAACCGAGCATCATGAATGCAACGAGGAGCGCTTCTGCGCCCGACGTTTACTTTATGGTGGCTGTGTGTGGGAGACCTTCGGGTCTGCCGGGTTCCTCGTATCCTCGGTCTGCGAACCCGCACACAGCTACCACCCATTCGTTTCGCAGCGATCGGCGGTAGTCCTTCTAGATACGAGGAATATTCACCATGACCGACCCATTACCGCCCCGCCGCTTCTACCCCTGCACCGAATCCGCCACCGATTCACCCGTGCTCTTGATCGACAGCGCCGCCCCACTGCCCGACCTCCACGCCTGCCTGCGCGAACGCCTCAACGCCGCCCTCGAACACCTCAACCTGATGGCCTGCTCCAGCCTCCCGGACTTCGCCGAGCGCGACCTGAATAACGTGGCCAATACCGCACGTATTCTGGTGCAGGACGTGAGCGACGTGTTCCGCGTCATTGAGCACCGAGGTTTCGATACCGCTGCCTGATCAAATCCCGGCCACAAAAAAGCCCGCATCGCTGCGGGCTTCTTTTTAAACGCTTAAGGCTCAGTTCACCTTGGCGTTCAACTCACCTTTCAGGTAACGCTGGTACATCGCTTCCAACGAGATCGGCTTGATCTTCGAAGCATTACCGGCAGTACCAAACGCTTCGTAGCGAGCGATACATACATCACGCATGGCCGTTACGGTAGCGCCGAAGAATTTACGTGGGTCAAATTCGCTCGGGTTGGTAGCCATCAGGCGACGCATTGCGCCGGTGGACGCCAGGCGAAGGTCGGTGTCGATGTTGACCTTGCGCACGCCGTACTTGATGCCTTCGACGATTTCTTCAACCGGCACGCCGTAGGTTTCTTTGATGTCGCCGCCGTACTGGTTGATGATCGCCAACCATTCTTGCGGGACCGAGGAAGAGCCGTGCATCACCAGGTGGGTGTTAGGGATGCGTTTGTGGATTTCCTTGATGCGGTCGATAGCCAGCACGTCACCGGTAGGTGGCTTGGTGAACTTGTAGGCGCCGTGGCTGGTGCCGATGGCGATGGCCAGGGCATCAACTTGGGTTTTCTTCACGAAGTCAGCGGCTTCTTCCGGGTCGGTCAGCATCTGGCTGTGATCCAGCACGCCTTCGGCGCCGATGCCGTCTTCTTCGCCGGCCATGCCGGTTTCCAGGGAACCCAGGCAGCCCAGCTCGCCTTCAACCGACACGCCACAGGCGTGAGCCATGGCCACGGTTTGCTGGGTTACGCGCACGTTGTACTCGTAGTCGGTTGGGGTCTTGCCGTCTTCGCCCAGGGAGCCGTCCATCATTACCGAGCTGAAACCCAGTTGGATGGAGCGCTGGCACACGTCAGGGCTGGTGCCGTGGTCCTGGTGCATGCACACCGGGATGTGCGGGAATTCTTCGATAGCGGCGAGGATCAGGTGACGCAGGAACGGGGCGCCAGCGTATTTGCGCGCACCGGCCGAAGCCTGGACGATCACGGGGGAGTCGGTCTTGTCAGCGGCTTCCATGATGGCGCGCATCTGCTCAAGGTTGTTGACGTTAAAGGCTGGGACGCCGTAGCCGAACTCGGCTGCGTGGTCCAGCATTTGACGCATGCTGATAAGTGCCATTGTGTTGTCTCTCCCGGTCGAGGGTCGTTAATCGTGCAAGCCTGCCGTAGCGGCGGCTGCTATTCAAGTTATTGCAGATCAAGGGGTTAAGCTTGAGCTGCTGAATCGTTATTGCAGTGTCCGGTTCGCACATAAGTGACTTTGGAACCGGATCAATGTGGGAGCTGGCTTGCCTGCGATGGGGGCAGATCAGACAACATTTGTTTTGCTGACCCACCGCAATCGCAGGCAAGCCAGCTCCCACATTTTGATCTCATTTATCTTGAGAACGTGTTCTTACTGGGCCTTACAGCCACGCCCAATCAAATCATCGGTGGCGACCCAGTAAACCAGGCCTTCCTCACCTTTTGTGTGAAACGCCAGCTGGCCGTCGCTGTACAGCACGCCCGAGGCGGCAACCTCTTGTTTAAGGCGATAAACCTGGTCCGAACCACCGAGGCGTACATCCACTTCGGAACGGGCCGCATTGGTAAAGCGCCAGTTGACCTCGGCCTTGCTGTCGCAGGTCCAGGTGGTCCATTTGTCTGCCGGTTCTGCGGCCTTGTTGAACATGTTCATGCTGCTGCAACCGGCCAACAAGGCCAGGGCTGCGAGGGCGAAAACGCCTTTCATTGCCACTCCTCGAACGACGACCCCAAGGGCCGCCACTGCTGTCGGTTAGTTGATCAGACCCGTCATGGGCAACCCTGTTCCTGACCGTTGGGCGCGGCGTCGTATTGCTCCAGCCGTTCATTGCCGATGCGTTTGTTGATCACCGGCATGGTTTCGGCCTGCCAATCGGCCTGGTAGCAGCTTTTTTTCGGCGCAGCCCCAGGCGCTTGCGCCTCGGGCGCAGCGCTTGGCGTGCTGCCGCAGCCGGCCAACAGGCCCGCTGCGATCACCAGTGCCAACGACTTGATCATGGGAATGCTCCTTTTCCGGATCACGAGCCTTAACCTTTGGCTCGGGTTTCCAGCACTTCAACGGCCGGCAACACTTTGCCTTCGACGAACTCGAGGAATGCGCCGCCACCGGTAGAAATGTAGGAGATCTGGTCAGCAACGCCATATTTATCGATGGCGGCCAGGGTGTCACCGCCGCCGGCGATGGAGAATGCCGAGCTTTCGGCAATCGCCTTGGCCAGCACTTTGGTGCCGTTACCGAACTGGTCGAACTCAAACACACCGACCGGGCCGTTCCACAGAATGGTCTGGGAGGCTTTCAGCAGTTGCGCAAAGTTAGCCGCCGTTTGTGGGCCGATATCCAGGATCATGTCGTCAGCCGCCACGTCAGCAATCAGCTTGACGGTGGCTTCGGCGCTTTCAGCGAATTCCTTGGCAACCACCACGTCCACCGGCAGCGGCACGCTGACTTTGGCGGCGATGGCGCGGGCAGTGTCGAGCAGGTCTGGCTCATACAGCGATTTTCCCACCGGGTGCCCGGCTGCGGCCAGGAAGGTGTTGGCGATGCCGCCGCCGACGATCAACTGGTTGCAGATCTGGCTGAGGCTGTTGAGCACGTCCAGCTTGGTCGACACTTTGGAGCCGGCCACGATGGCAGCCATCGGTTGTGCCGGAGCACCCAGCGCCTTGCCCAATGCATCCAGCTCAGCAGCCAGCAATGGGCCAGCCGCGGCAACTTTAGCGAACTTGGCCACGCCGTGGGTCGAGCCTTCGGCGCGGTGCGCGGTGCCGAAAGCGTCCATCACAAACACGTCGCACAGGGCCGCGTATTGCTGGGCCAGTTCGTCGCTGTTCTTTTTCTCGCCTTTGTTAAAGCGCACGTTTTCGAACAGCACGATATCGCCAGGCGCAACAGAGACGCCGCCCAGGTAGTCGGCTACCAGCGGCACGTCGCGGCCCAGGGCCTTGCTCAGGGAGTCGGCTACAGGCTGGAGGCTGTTTTCGGGGCTTAACTC
>NZ_VBVZ01000604.1 GCF_005863185.1 Pseudomonas edaphica | reverse complement strand
CCTCAGTTTTTCTGATAAACCGAGGCGCCTGCATCGCAGGCAAGCCAGCTCCCACTTTTGACCGTGTTCGACTATAAGATCGCCTGGCGCGTCAGCAGCTCCACAAAGGCCTTGGCCATTGGCGTTTGCGCACCCTTGCGTTGCACCAGCCACACCGCCGTCACGGCCTCCCGATCGAGCAAGGTGCGATAGACCACGCCATCAATGCGGATGCGCTGGTAAGACGCCGGCAGCACCGACACCCCCAACCCCGCCGCCACCAGGCCGATGATGGTCATCGCTTCTCCAGCTTCCTGGGCGAAGTGCGGGCTGAAGCCGGCATCGCGGGCCAGGTTGAGCAGCTGAGCGTAGAGGCCGCTGCCGTAGGTGCGCGGGAAAAATACAAACGGCTCTTCGGCCAGTTGCGCCAGGTGCAGGCCGCGCTCGCTGCCTTCCACCAACGGATGGCCAGCGTTCAATACCGCAACTAACGGCTCGCGCATCAACTCGATCACGCTTAGAGAATCCGGCAACGGCAGCGGGCGCATCAGGCCCACCTGAATCGACTCATCCACCAGCGACTCGGCCACCTCGGTGCTGCTCATTTCCTGCAAATTCAGGTGCACCGCCGGGAAGGCTTTACGAAACGCAAAGATCGCCTGTGGAATGCTGGCGTTGAATGGCGCCGACGAGGTGAAACCGATCTTCAGTTCGCCTAACTCCCCTAATTGCGCGCGGCGGGCAACGTCGGCGGCTTTATCCACCTGCGCCAACACCAAACGCGCCTCGTGCAGGAACAATCGGCCGGCCTCGCTCAGCTCAACCCGACGATTGGTACGCTCAAACAAGCGTGCGCCGACTTCCTGTTCCAGCGCCTGGATCTGCTGGCTCAACGGCGGTTGAGAGATGCCCAGCACCTGCGCGGCGCGGCCAAAATGCAGCTCTTCGGCGACGGCAATGAAGTACCGCAAGTGACGCAATTCCATGCAAACCTCATTAGGTCGTAAAAGCTCTTAAACAGGTCGAACAATATATTGGAAAGAATCATTAGGCAGCTATATTCTTTTTCGTATTGCCAGTCCTGGCAGGCTTTTCCTCCCCGAGGTCCCCGTGAAATCTGCTGTCGCGCCATTCGCTCAAGAAGTCCCGCCTACCGCCTTGGATGAGGTGGTCGCCCAGCTCAATGACGCGTACATCGAAAAAGGCACGCCGATGTTCATGCGCACGGTGCTGGCGCTGTTCTCCGGCGGGTTTGCCACCTTTGCCCTGCTGTACTGCGTGCAACCGATGATGCCGGCGCTGTCCCACGAGTTTTCCATCAATGCGGCGCAAAGCAGCCTGATCCTTTCTGTTGCTACGGCGATGCTGGCGCTCGGCCTGCTGGTCACCGGGCCAATTTCCGACCGCTTGGGGCGTAAGCCGGTGATGGTTTCAGCCCTGTTCTGTGCCGCACTGGCGACCATCGCCAGCGGCTTGATGCCGAGCTGGGAAGGCATTCTGCTGATGCGTGCGCTGGTGGGCTTGTCGCTAAGCGGCCTGGCCGCCGTGGCGATGACTTACCTGAGCGAAGAGATCCACCCTCAGCACATTGGCTTGGCCATGGGCCTGTACATCGGCGGCAACGCGATTGGCGGCATGAGCGGGCGTCTGATCATCGGCGTGTTGATCGACTTTGTCAGCTGGCACACCGCGATGCTGATCATCGGCGCGCTGGCGCTGATCGCAGCCACGGTGTTCTGGAAAATCCTGCCTGAATCGCGCAACTTCCGCGCCAGCAGCCTGAAGCCGCGTAACCTGGTGAACGGTTTTGTCATGCACTTCAAGGACGCGGGCCTGCCGTGGCTGTTCCTCGAGGCCTTCCTGTTGATGGGCGCATTCGTGACGATGTTCAACTACATCGGCTATCGCCTGTTGGCCTCGCCCTACGAACTTAGCCAGGCGGTGGTTGGCCTGTTGTCGCTGGTGTACCTGTCAGGCATCTACAGCTCGGCGAAAATCGGCTCTCTGGCTGACCGTCTCGGCCGCCGTCGCGTACTGTGGGGCACCATCGTCTTGATGCTGTCGGGGATGCTGCTGACCCTGTTCACGCCGCTGTGGCTGGTGGTGCCGGGCATGCTGATCTTCACCTTCGGCTTCTTCGGCGCGCATTCGGTAGCCAGCAGCTGGATTGGGCGGCGGGCGGTAAGGGCCAAAGGGCAGGCGTCGTCGCTGTACCTGTTCTGCTACTACGTGGGGTCGAGTGTCGCGGGGACGGCGGGCGGGTTCTTCTGGCACTTTGCCGGGTGGAACGGGATTGGCGGGTTTATCGTGGCGCTGTTGATTGGCGCGCTGTTGGTGGCGCTGAAGCTGGCGAAATTACCGCCGCTGAGGAATGTAAAAACCTGACGCGGTCCTGCTTTTAATGTGGGAGCTGGCTTGCCTGCGATGGCGGTGATGAATTCACTACTGCTATCGCAGCGGTGCGACGATTCGACAAGCCAGCTCCCACATTAGGTTTGCGTTTTATTCGTGGTATTGCGCCGACAGCTCATGCACTGCACGCAGGAACGCGCCAGCGTGCTCCGGGTTCACTTCCGGGGTGATGCCATGGCCGAGGTTGAACACGTGGCCGCTGCCCTTGCCATAGCTGGCCAGGATGCGGCCGACTTCGGTGCGGATCGCTTCCGGCTTGGCGTAGAGCACGGTCGGGTCCATGTTGCCTTGCAGCGCCACGCGGCTGCCCACGCGCTGCCGGGCTTCGCCGAGGTCGCAGGTCCAGTCCAGGCCCAGCGCATCGGCACCGGCATCAGCAATGCTTTCCAGCCACAGGCCGCCGCCTTTGGTGAACATGATGACCGGCACTTTGCGACCTTCGTGTTCGCGGATCAGGCCGCTGACGATTTTGCGCATGTAAGCCAGGGAGAACTCCTGATACGCCGCCGACGACAGGTTGCCGCCCCAGGTGTCGAAGATCTGCACCGCTTGCGCGCCAGCCATGATCTGGCCGTTGAGGTAGCTGGTAACCGACTGCGCCAGCTTGTCCAGCAACAGGTGCATGGCTTGCGGGTTGTCGTAAAGCATGGCCTTGGTTTTGCGGAAGTCTTTCGACGAGCCGCCTTCGACCATATAGGTAGCCAGGGTCCACGGGCTGCCGGAGAAGCCGATCAACGGCACGCGGCCGTTAAGCTCGCGGCGGATGGTGCTCACAGCGTCCATCACGTAACCGAGGTCTTTGTGCGGGTCCGGGATCGGCAAGGCTTCGATGTCGGCCAGGGTGCTGACGACTTTCTTGAAACGCGGGCCTTCACCGGTTTCAAAATACAGGCCTTGGCCCATGGCATCAGGGATGGTGAGGATGTCGGAGAAGAGGATGGCCGCATCCAGTTGTGGGTAGCGGTCCAGCGGCTGCATCGTGACTTCGCAGGCGAACTCCGGGTTCATGCACAGGCTCATGAAGTCGCCGGCATTGGCGCGACTGGCGCGGTATTCCGGCAGGTAGCGACCGGCTTGACGCATCATCCACACGGGCGTGACGTCTACGGGTTGCTTGAGCAGGGCACGAAGGAAACGGTCGTTCTTGAGGGCAGTCATGTCGGCATCCGCAAAAAAAGTGCGGGCATTTTCTCAGAGCGCGACGCAAAAGGCACGGAGTGAGCCGTGCCTTTTGTCTATCGGGTCAATTTGTCGCGGTGTCTTGCGGTATGACAGACACCACCAAACC
>NZ_VBVZ01000603.1 GCF_005863185.1 Pseudomonas edaphica | reverse complement strand
ATCCGATCGTCCTTGGTGTAATCGGTGGCGCGGCTGGCTTGCTGGTGTTGTTGCTTCTGCTGCTGTGGGCGCGCCATCGCAATGCGCGCCTCGAAGAGGAAAAGCACCTGCGCATGGCACGCGCGCTGGCCGAAGAACCGGCATTTACGCCAAATGTGGATCACGATCTGCCTGCGGACAGCTTCGAAGGCCTTGAGGTGGCAGCGCCGAACGTTAAATTGGCTGCTGCTCCTGCGCCGGCGGCGGTTGCTGAGCCTGTGGTGGTGCCATCGGTCGCCTCCGTGCTGGCGCCATTGGCCGTCGCCGTCGCCCCGGAAAACTCCAGTGATGCACTGGCGCAAGCGCAATCCCATATCGACCGTGGCCACCTGAACCAGGCCGCCGATGTGCTGGAGCAGGCGATCAAGCGCGAACCCAAGCGCAGCGACCTGCGCCTGAAGTTGATGGAAGTCTATGGCCTGCAAGGCGACAAGGACGGTTTCGTCACCCAGGAGCGTCAACTGGTGGCCAATGGTGAAAACCATGCCCAGGTCGAGCAGCTCAAAAACCGCTTCCCGGCCATGGCCGTGTTGGCGGCGGGCGTCAGTGCTGCGGTGGCAGCGGCGGCCCTGGATGCTCAATACGTCAAGGACTTGCTCGAAGACAAGCCCGCCGCGCCTGCCCCGGAGCCTGAGGCGTTCGACACCGATTTCGACCTGAGTCTGGATGACCTGGAAGCGGCGTCACCCACCGTAGTCAGCCCGAAAGACGCGCCGAGCTTTGAGTCGGTGCTGCAACAGCAGACCGAAGCCAAGGCCAGCCCTGATGACCTGTCGGACTTCGACCTGGACTTGCAGCTTGAGGCTCCGTCTTCGCAGGCCGATGACGACTTCCTGTCGGGCCTGGAAGATCAAATGAAGGACGTGCCGGCTGTTGAGCCGCCGACCCTCAAGCCGGCTGCGCTGGACGATTTCGACCTGCCGGAGGACTTCGATCTGTCCCTGGCGGACGAGCCGCAAGCCCCGGCCGTTGCCAAGCCTGATGCATTCGCCTCGCAGCTCGATGACGTCAACGCAGAACTCGATCGCCTGTCTTCGAGCCTCGAGCATCCGCCGATCGAGCCTTCCTTCACCGCTGAAGACGCGGCGTTGGGCGCTGATGAGCCGGAGTTTGACTTCCTTTCCGGCACCGACGAGGTCGCCACCAAGCTGGACTTGGCCCAGGCCTACATCGACATGGGCGATGCGGATGGCGCAAAGGACATCCTCAATGAAGTGCTGACCGAGGGCAGTGAAGAGCAGCGCGGTGAAGCCAAGGAAATGCTCGGCAAAATCTAACAGTTGATACAAACCCCCTGTGGGAGCTGGTTTGTGTGGGAGCTGGCTTGCCTGCGATGGCGTCAACCGGGTCTCAACTGTAGACCGAGGTGCCTGTATCGCAGGCAAGCCAGCTCCCACACAACAAAAGCGCCCCGCATAGCTCCAGCGCCTTTATAATGCCCGCCTTCGCGCAACTCATCGGGCTCTCAGTTCTTGGCAAATATAGATAACGCGGCTGCCGAAATGGCGGCCGCAGGCTTTAACCGCATCGCCTTGGGCGTGGAATACAAAGGTTCGCGCTATCGCGGCTGGCAGCGCCAGGCTTCAGGTGTGCTGACTGTGCAGGAAACCCTCGAAAACGCGTTGTCGAAGGTGGCGGATTCGCCGGTCTCGCTGATGTGTGCCGGGCGTACCGATGCCGGTGTGCATGCCTGTGGCCAGGTGGTGCACTTTGACACCCAGGCCGAGCGCACGCTGAAAGCCTGGGTGATGGGCGCTAATATCAATTTGCCCCATGACGTCAGCGTGACCTGGGCCAAGGTCATGCCTGCGCATTTTCATGCGCGCTTCAAGGCCATTGCCCGGCGCTACCGCTATGTGATCTACAACGATCAGATCCGCCCGGCGCACCTGAATCAGGAAATCACCTGGAACCACCGCCCGCTGGATGCCGAACGTATGGCCGAGGCCGCCCGGCATCTGGTCGGCGTGCATGATTTCAGCGCCTTCCGTGCGGGGCAATGCCAGGCTAAATCGCCGATCAAGGAAGTCCATCACCTGCGCGTGACCCGTCACGGCAAGATGATCGTGCTGGATATCCGCGCCGGTGCTTTCCTGCACCACATGGTGCGCAATATTGCCGGTGTGCTGATGACCATCGGCACTGGCGAGCGCCCGGTGGAGTGGGCGCGGGAAGTGCTGGAGAGCCGCGTTCGCCGCACCGGCGGTGTCACGGCGCACCCGTTCGGCTTGTACCTGGTGGATGTGGAGTACCGCGACGAGTTTGAATTGCCGCAGCGCTTTATCGGTCCACATTTCCTCACAGGTTTCAGCGAACTTGACGGCTGACGCCTGCAAGCGCTTTTGTTACCATCCGGGACTTTCTCGGCCCAACCCCTGAGGTTTCCACGACATGCCAGCCGTTCGCAGCAAGATTTGCGGGATTACCCGCATAGAAGACGCGCTGGCGGCAGTCGAAGCGGGGGCGGATGCCATCGGTTTCGTGTTTTATGCCAAGAGCCCGCGCGCGGTGAATGTGTTGCAGGCGCGGGCGATTATCGCTGCGCTGCCGCCATTCGTCACCACCGTGGGGCTGTTCGTCAACGCCAGCCGTTGCGAACTCAACGAAACCCTGGATGCCGTGCCGTTGGATATGCTGCAATTTCACGGTGACGAAAGCCCCGATGAATGCGAAAGCTACCAGCGCCCGTACATCAAGGCGCTGCGCGTCAAGGCCGGAGATGACATTGCTGCTGCGTGCGCCGCCTATACTGGCGCTCGCGGCATTTTGCTGGATACCTATGTCGAAGGCGTGCCCGGCGGCACGGGTGAGGCGTTCGACTGGACGCTGATTCCCGAAGGCTTGAGCAAGCCGATCATTCTCGCAGGTGGGCTCAATCCCGCGAATGTCGCGGTGGCCATCGAGCAGGTCCGGCCTTATGCGGTGGACGTCAGCGGCGGAGTGGAGCAGGGCAAGGGCATCAAGGATCACCACAAGATTCGCGCATTCATGCAGGCCGTGCGCAACAGCAGTGGCGCGATGTGACGGCTGGCAGTCTGCCGCCGTCCATAACTACCACTGTGTAGAACAGCACCGGCGCCGCCTGCGGGAGGCCCGGAAATGAAGTGGCAACCCTGCGTTGGCAGGTTGTCTGGAAGGCTGAGGATACAGGCGGGAAATGGCCGGTCGAACGTCTGACCCCGTCCAGCCTGTGTCATCGCCATATATGAATTTAGCTCAAGGGCATACGCGGGGCTGTGTTCAAGCCACCGGTACTGGAGAAAGAAAGCATGAGCAACTGGTTAGTAGACAAACTGATCCCTTCGATCATGCGGTCCGAGGTGAAGAAAAGCTCGGTTCCTGAAGGTCTGTGGCACAAGTGCCCATCCTGCGACGCGGTGCTGTACCGCCCGGAGCTGGAAAAGACCCTGGACGTTTGCCCCAAGTGCAACCATCACATGCGCATCGGCGCCCGTGCGCGCATCGACATCTTCCTTGATGCCGACGGCCGTAACGAGCTGGGCGCAGACCTGGAGCCGGTTGACCGTCTCAAGTTCCGCGACGGCAAGAAGTACAAGGACCGCTTGACCGCAGCGCAGAAGCAGACCGGCGAAAAAGACGCGCTGATTTCGGTCAGCGGCAAGCTGCTGGGTATGCCGGTGGTAG
>NZ_VBVZ01000602.1 GCF_005863185.1 Pseudomonas edaphica | reverse complement strand
CCTCGGTACATCAGGCACACCGAGTTGAGGCCATCGCAGGCAAGCCAGCTCCCACATTTTTACCGTGTTTAATCAGTCAGTGTGCGCACGCCCGGCTTGGCGCGTTCATCCACCACCAACTCGAATATGTCCGGCCGCGCGTAATGCCCCACCACATCGTAGTCATAGCGCGCCCGCACCAAATCATCGGTGTTGATCTGCGCGGTCAGCAACCCCTCTTCACCCACCAACGGCCCGGCCAGGATGTCACCCATCGGCCCGACAATCACACTACCACCGGCGATCAACGGACGCTCTGACGGCCAGTTGGCAACCTGCGTGCCCAGCGCCTCGGGCGAAGCCTGCACCTGGCAGGCACTCACCACAAAGCAGCGGCCTTCATGGGCGATGTGGCGCATGCTCACTTGCCACATTTCACGCTCATCGACCGTCGGCGCGCACCACACTTGCACGCCTTTGGCGTACATCGCCGTGCGCAGCAGCGGCATCATGTTTTCCCAGCACACCGCGCCGCCCAAACGCCCAACTTGCGCGTCGATCACCGGCAAGGTCGAGCCATCGCCCGTGCCCCATATCAGCCGCTCAGTGCCGGTGGGCATCAACTTGCGGTGCTTGGCCACCAGGCCGCCGGTGGGTTCGAAATACAGCACGGTGCAATACAGCGTGCTGCCACTGCGTTCGATCACGCCGAGTACCAGGCTGGCGCCGGTGCGTGCGGACAAGCCAGCCAGCGCCTCGGTCTCGGCGCCCGGCACATCGATGGCATTGGCAAAATAGCGTGCAAAGGCTTCGCGCCCCTCCGGCAAGCGGTAGCCCAACTGCGTGCCGAAGGTTTCGCCCTTCGGATAACCGCCGAGCAACGCTTCGGGCATCACCACCAATTGCGCGCCACTGCGCACAATCGCGTCCTCATAGGTGAGGATCTGCGCCAGGGTGTCAGCCTTGCCACCCGGCAAGGATCCGATCTGCAACGCCGCCACGGTAGAAATGGGCATCAGGTTCACTCCAGTTAAAGGGGTTGCCCATTCTCCGGCGAGGGGCAATCATGAATAAAGCCCCCATCAGTGCTAAATGATATGAGCCAAATAAATATCGCCCAAGTTGACTTGAACCTGCTGAAAACCTTCGAAGCCTTGCACGACGAGTCCAGCGCCAGCCGCGCAGCATTGCGCCTGGGCGTCACGCAATCGGCGATCAGCGCCGGCCTGCGGCGGTTACGTGACGTGTACGGCGACCCACTGTTCGTGCGCACCGGGCGTGGGCTGGCGCCGACCTTGCGTGCCAATCAGTTGAAACCGGTGATCAGCGAGGCACTGGACCGTTGTCGGCAGAGCCTGGCAATGATCAACCCGGCCAACCCGAACTATCAGGGCCGCTCGGTGGTGCTGGGCTTGTCCGATGACTTCGAGATTGCCCATGGCCGGCGGCTGATGGCCGAAATTGCCCGGCGCGCGCCGAATCTGCGGGTGATTTTCCGCCAGACCCACAGCCAAATCGTCGCAGGCGCCCTGCTCGAGCGCAGCCTGGACCTGGCGATCACCGCCGGCGGCTTTGCCGAGCGCAGGTTGAGCCGGCACGTGCTGGGCGAAGGCGATTACCGCTGCCTGGTCGACCCACACAGCCTGGCGCCGGGCCAAGACGGCATCAGCCTGGAGGAATTCGTGGCACGCGAACATGTACTGGTGTCGTCGGGCGGGTTTATCGGGATTACCGATGAAGGGTTGGCGGCTAAAGGGTTGAGCCGCCAGGTGTGTGCGTCCACCAGTCACTTTGCCGGGCTGCCGTTTTTGCTCAAGGGCAGCGCGGCGGTGGCGACGATTCCCGGGCATGCTGCCGAAGCGATTGCGCAGATGACCGGCTTGCGCGTACTGACTTGCCCACTGGCGTTGCCACGCTACCCGGTGGAGCTGGGTTGGCGTACCCAGGCGCAGTTGGATCCGCTGTTACTCAAAGTGCGTGAAGCGATTGTGGCCAGCTTTACTTAGCGGCGGCCATCAGCTTGTTGACTTCGCTGCGCACCATGTTGGAAAACTCCGGCGGCGACATGCCGTCCAGCTCGGCACGGACCCATTCGGCCCACTTGCCCTTACGCTTGGCACGCTCGCCGAACAAACGCGCAGCTTCGCCCTTGGCCTTACCCAGGTTGGTTTGCCACAGATCGTAAAGGCGTGACTTTTCATCTTCCAGTTCGGCGCGTTCGGCAAGGGTTTTGTTGGCCAGATTGAAGCTCATGTTGAATTACCTGCTGCACAAATAGGTGACATCTTACACTGTAGGTCGAAATATCCTGATCCGGATTTTGCCCGTAAGCCGCTCACGGCAAAAAAACTGCAACTTTTAGCCAAGCCCGACACTCCATTGTTCACTGCCACATTCACTCGCAAGGAGTCACACAATGGCCCGCAAAACTGCCGCCCAAGCTGTCGAAGATCAAATCAAGGATCAAGCTTTCAGTGAACTGACGGCCTTGATCGAAGAGTCGGACAAGCTGCTCAAAAGCAGCGCTTCGCTGGTAGGCGAAGAAGGTGAAACGCTGCGTGAGCAGGTCGCTATCAAGCTCAAGCAAGCACTGGACTCGGTGTCCAACGTGCGTGAACGCAGCAAGCCGGTGGTGGACGCCACCGAAAACTATATCGGTGGCCATCCATGGCAGACCGTGGCCATTTCCGCAGGCTTTGGCCTGGTGGTCGGCCTTTTGTTGGGTCGTCGCGGCTAAACCACAGGGGCTGCGCTGATAGCGCAGCCCCTTTTATCCTTCTGCCAGTGCCTGCAACTGCTTGAGCTCCTGCGCATCAATCTCGATGCCTGTTTCCTGCGACTTCGCCCGTGCGCGATGACGTCGATCCCCCGGCAACCGCCGCAACCCCGCCGCATGCATCTGTCGCACCAGTTCCTGGCTGCGCTCGGCAAAGCCTTGCCCGGCGGTTTTGCCAGGGTCAATCACGATCAGCAATTGGCCGGTCCATGGTGTGCGCGCGCCGGGATGATCGGCCCAATCGAATTCGAACGAAAAATTGCCGCCCGTCAGCGCCGCCGCCAGCAACTCGACCATCATCGACAGCGCTGAACCCTTGTGCCCGCCAAACGGTAACAGCGCGCCGCCTTCAAGAATGGCTTTGGGATCTTGGGTCGGTTGGCCCAAGCTGTCCACGCCCATGCCCGGCGGCAAACGCTCGCCCTTGCGTGCTGCGATCTGCACGTCACCATGGGCAATGGCACTGGTGGCCAGGTCAAACACGATGGGTGGCCCATCGGCGCGCGGCGCGGCAAAAGCAATAGGGTTGGTGCCGAACAGCGGTCGATCCGCGCCATGGGGCACCACGCAGGTCATGCTGTTGACCACGCTGAGCGCTACCAGACCTTCTTCGGCAAAAGGTTCGACATCGGGCCATAAAGCCGCAAAGTGATGGGAGTTTCGAATCGCCAGCAGCGCGATCCCGGCGCTGCGCGCCTTGCGCACTAACAGCGAGCGCGCGGCCTCCAGTGCTGGTTGGGCAAAGCCGTTATCGGCATCCACACGCACAAAGCCTGAGGCCACATCCTCAACCACGGGCACCGCCTTGCCATTGACCCAGCCGCTGTTGAGCGTCGACACATACCCTGGAATGCGAAACACGCCGTGGCTATGCGCGCCGTCACGTTCAGCGCTGGCGCAATTGTGCGCAAGGATCGCCGCCACTTGCGGTGACGTACCG
>NZ_VBVZ01000601.1 GCF_005863185.1 Pseudomonas edaphica | reverse complement strand
GGTGCTCGTTCATGCGCGCCATGATCGAGCGCGAGGCCGGTGCGGCGGGCGCCGGCGCAGGTGGGTCGGCGGCGGGCGTTGCTTGCGGGGCGGCGGGTTTCTTTCTACTGAACCACGACATAATCGATCTCCCGAGGACTTAGCCCTTCTCGCCAATCTGCATGATCAGCGCCACGGCCTTGGAGATCACCGCATTCGAAATCTGGTTCATCGCCTGTTGGCTGTTGACCGCGTTCTGCAACGACAGGCCCGCCGCACTGCTCGCCACCTGATACAGCGACGCGATGGCCTGGGCCGGCGCTTCTGCCACCACTTTGACGTTGGTTTGGGTGACCGCGTCGGTGATCTGGCTGTTGACCTCTGTCATACATCTCTCCTTGATGGCATTCACCCAGGGTTGGGCGTGGGTAGTGGCGGCAGGACGCGCTCATACAACTAGAACGCCCCGCGCCCGCGTGTGTGAATCAAATTCAGCGCAAGGCGTTGCGCAGCAGTTGCACACGCTTGCGCACCAGCGGCAGCGTGACCTGCAACGCGGCAGCGATCTGCGGATACGGCAGGTCATCCACAAAGCGCATCTCAAACAAGCGCTGCTGCAACACCGGCAACCGCGCCACCTGCGCCTCGATCAGCTCCAGGCGCTCGTAACACTCCACCCGCTCCAGCACCGAAGCGCAGGGCGCGGCGAGTGCGGCCAGGTGATCGTGCTCGAGGTCCACCGAATCATCGAGCAACCGCTCCTCGCGCTTGCTGCGTCGCAAACTGTCGAGAAACACATGGTCGAGTACCAGAAACAGAAACCCCTGAGGGTCGCGAATGCGCTCCGGCGAGCGCCGAAAGAACAGCAGGGCCTTGATCGCCGTGGCCGACAACCATTCCTGGCCCTGATCCAGATTGCCCTTGGCCCGCCGCAACGCGCGCCGCTTGAGTTCGCCCTGCACGGCGCGCCAACTCGCTTCGAACAAACGGTCATCGGCGGCCCATTGATCCTTGAACTGAACAGTCATCCCCATCGCCAGCACTCCTGTGCATCCTTGATGAAGGGCCAGTCTGCAAGCGCGGGACAGGGGGGCGCTGTTACCTGCGGAACACTGCAATGACTAATTCAAGGCAAATGCCTTGCGCCGCAAATGCTCGAGATCGTTGATCACCATGCGTTCCAGATTGCCGCTGATCAGCCCACTGCGGCGCCACAATTGCAGCTGCACATTGAGCTTGGGACGGCTGGTGTTAAGCATCGACGCCAACACCCCCTGGCTGGCGGGCAAAGAGACGCTCGGCATGGCCAGCGCCAGGTCGATATCGCCCAGGTTGGCCAACAGAAACCGCGCCAACCGCGACTCCAACCGATGCAGGCACACCAACTCCAGCAACTCGATGGCCTGCAGCAAGCGCAGCATCATCAGCATCAACAAGCGCCGCAAAAACACCGGCTCCTCAAACAGCACACCAAAATGCCGGCTACCCAGTTGCAACAGCCGCGTGGGGCCACTGGCAAAGGTGGAAGACTCGCGCCCATGATCCTTGATCAACGCCGTCTCCCCCACCACCTGCCCGGCCCCGGTACTGCCGATAATCTGCTCCCGGCCGTCCGGCCCATGCACCACCGAATAAATCCGGCCCTCAACCACCAATGCAATAAATTCGAGGCTGTCGTCCTTGAAATACAGCAGTTCACGATCATCCAGCAGGCGCTCCACCATATGGGTGGCAACGTAGCGCAAGAGGTGCTCCGGCATACCTCGAAACAAATCGGAGCGGGCCAACAGGGTTTGTCTCAACGGGAGATCGAGCATCACGGTTCCTTTGGAATGCATGCGTTCACCTGGGGAATTGCGGCTTGGAAGCGGTTTAAAGCCACAAGAGCAAAGCAAACAAAGGGACGTGCGGCGCGGGGAGTTGTGAATGAGAGTGGCGATTAGCCATTTTGGGCGGGAAACGGCCGACAGTTACCGGCGAAAACGCTGGAATGGACGCATCAGGGCGACATGGGGATGATGTCGCCCGCACAAGCATCCGTAGCTCAGCTGGATAGAGTACTGCCCTCCGAAGGCAGGGGTCGTGGGTTCGAATCCCGCCGGGTGCACCAGATACAGATGAAAAAGCCCCAGGTCTTTCGACCTGGGGCTTTTTTGTGGGCGAATTTTTTAAGGCTATGGTTTTAGTTATCCGGGGGGTTCGGATGGATGCGTTTGGCTGGGGGTCTTGGGCCCTAGAGCGACGGGGGGCTCTAGTGGCAGCCAGAAATACTGTGTGAGGGATGGTAGTCAGGCAATGAGTTGGGTTCTGGTGTGAATATAAATGAATCTGTCGCTATTTTTTCCCAAAAATTCAGGATTTCGGGTACTCAGAATGGAACGGACATACGCCCAAGTTCCATTTAGCTGACTAGTCGAGACAGACGATATGGTCTCACTCAGACCAAATCGTCTATCTCGCTGGCCACCCTAGCAGGCTGCTGGTAACCACCAAAAGTAACCATTTACCTAATCGGATTCTATTAGCCAAATCATTCAGTTAGAGGCAAAACAGTATGGAAGCTCAAGCCTATCTTCGGGAGCTGAACACCCAGCTCACCTACTTGTTTGAATATGCGCGAAAAATTAACGAGATAGACACGGCCGCTGCCCTGTTCGCTGAGTTTCGCGGCATTCAAGATGCCGGCTGGAATACGATCGCAACAGCTAGCGAGGTATTCGATGAGCTGAAAGTGCTTGGATCGAAGGGTGCCCCCCTGACTAGGCCTGAGCTTCGCCAAGCACTATGCCTCTACGCGCATCTTGCCGAGGCAGGTGGTGTGTACGAGGGGTTGTTGAACACCATGCAGATCCCTCAGTTGAAGGCTTACAACCTCTGGCCGTTTCAAAAGCTCGTCCGAGTGCGTCCTGAACCCAGAGCCATAATCGGCCCAAACGCTAACGCGATGTTTCGGCACCTAGCACGGGTTGCGACTGAAATAGGGATGAGCAGCCTGGCGAGGTTGTTAGCAACCACCTTTCGGGACGACATCAGAAATGCCATAGCGCATGCCGACTACGTTCTCGTTCCTGAAGGGTTGCGAGTAAGGCGAAGAAACGGAGGCCAGCCAGTCATTGTCTCGCACGCAGAGATCGGAGAGGCTTTACAGATAGCAATTTTCTTCTTTGAATTGCTCCAATCCTTCCAACAGGAAATTGCAGAATCATTTCGTCCGGCCCGAACTATTGTCGGAAGGTTCAGCGAGAACCCACCCATGGCCTGGAAAATCGAATTATCCGATGATGGGAGATTCTCCCTTTCTAGCGATGCGCCTGGCCCACAATACGATGCAAAGTATGAACGACAGAAGCGGATTAATGACCGTTTGGGCGGGCGTATGGTGGCTGCTTACATTGAACCAGGCGCGGGCTTGCCACTCGGGCTCATTGCAGAGATTTCAACAATGGGCTTTGAGGTTTTGATAGTGGAATTCGAGAGTGACCATCAATTTGCAGATCTTGTAGATGAAGTAGAAAAGCATCAACTGTGGGGCCCAGGGCCAATTCCAGAAAATCATTTTGGAAGTGTGCTCATGTCGACACCTTTTGGATTTCAAAAAATCTCAAACGGACAGCAATTCAAAGCCTCGCTTCCCGTTGTTGAGAAAGTTCTGGTGGTGTGATCTACACGGAGTTCGGTTACGTGCTTGGTGCCAAGCTTTGTCAGGTTCTCCAGAGCCGTCCGATGTCAAGTTTTGAC
>NZ_VBVZ01000600.1 GCF_005863185.1 Pseudomonas edaphica | reverse complement strand
GCAAAACGCATCGGGTCAGCCCAGGTTGTCCTGAATCACGCCCAACACTTTGCGCGCTGTTTCAGCCGGCGCAACGGTGTTGATATTCTTCTCGACGGTCACTTGCACGCTCTCGCCCACCTTGCTCAAACGAACCTGGTAACGCTCGGCACGGGTTTCGATCTCTTCCTTGGTCGGCTTGCTGCCAAACAACTTGCCGAAGAAACCTGGCTCGTCGTCTTTCTTCTCGGCCTTTTCCGCTACGTTGATGTAGTACAGGCCCAGGCTGCGGTTGATGTCTTCAACGCGCCATGGACCTTGCTCCAACGCACGGCCAACACTGGCCCAGGCACGGTCGAGGTCTTCACCCAGGGTGAGCACCACGTTGCCGCTGCCGTCTTCGGTGAGGCTGACACGGTTAGGCGTGTCGAAGTTACCGGCGGCGAGCAGGGAAACCGAACCGCCCTTCTCGGAGATACGGCTCATGCTGGCCAGCATCTCGTCGACCAACGCGGCGTCTACGCCCATGTTGACCGAACGCGGGGT
This sequence comes from Pseudomonas edaphica, assembly GCF_005863185.1. GTDB lineage: Bacteria > Pseudomonadota > Gammaproteobacteria > Pseudomonadales > Pseudomonadaceae > Aquipseudomonas > Aquipseudomonas edaphica. Next base: position 3,193 of record NZ_VBVZ01000600.1, on the reverse strand, counting down.
GAAATCGACGTTGGCAGTGCTGCCGGCAGGACGCTCGGCGCTCACCACGTAGACTTCACTGGTATTGCGCTGCACGCCTGGCTCGATGCGCACACGCACACGGGCTTCGCTGTCGGGCGCTACACCGCTCGCCTGCAGGCGCTTGGCCATGCTGGCGGACAGTTCGCTGCCGTGCTGCCATGCCGTGGTGAACTCACCGGTTTGCGGGCGTTGTTGATCAATGCTGAAACCGTTGTCCTGGAAGAACTGCACCGTCACTGGCCAGACTTCAGCCGGTGGGCGTTGGGCCATGATCCAGCGGTTGTCGCCGCTCTTTTGCAGGCTGTAGTCGCTGGTGTCCGCCACGGCCGAGATCGGCTGCGGGCGTGGCACTACGTACTCGCCCTTGGTGGTGTCATCGGCGACGTTGCGCGGAATCGGCAACAACGGGTCAAGGCGCTTGGCGACGTTGACGTCCGGCGGAAGTTGCATCGGTTTGGTTGCTTGGGCTTCCAGGTAATCGCTGCCGCGGTCACGGAAGTAGCCTTCCGGGCCCCATACCCAACCGCAGCCACTGGTGCTGGAGATAATCAAGGCAAGTGCGGAAAGTCCGGCCAATCGCTTCATGCGTAGTGCTTCCTCAATTAAACCAGGACGCCGGACTGGCGCAGGGCCTGTCGCAGCGGTTCGTGACAGGCTTCGCTGAGCCGGGTGAGCGGCAGACGGATACCGTCCGGCATCAAGCCCATCTCAAACAGCGCCCATTTCACGGGAATAGGGTTGGATTCAATAAACAGTGTCTTGTTGAGCGGCATCAGTTGCTCATGGATCGCACGGGCTTTTACGGCGTCACCGGCGATGGCGGCGGCGCACATGTCGCTCATGGCGCGTGGCGCGACGTTGGCGGTCACCGAGATGTTGCCTTTGCCGCCCAGCAGGATCAGCTCGACCGCCGTGGCGTCGTCACCGGAATACACCAGGAAGTCGCTGCTCACGCCGGCCAGGATGTCCTTGGCGCGCTGCAGGTCGCCGGTAGCTTCCTTGATGCCGATAATGTTCGGCACGGTGGACAGGCGGATCACGGTCTCGGCCTTCATGTCACAGGCCGTGCGGCCAGGAACGTTGTAGAGGATCTGCGGGATGTCGACGGCTTCGGCGATGGCCTTGAAGTGCTGGTACAAGCCTTCCTGGGTCGGCTTGTTGTAGTACGGGGTTACCAGCAGGCAGGCATCGGCGCCGGCTTTCTTGGCGTTCTTGGTCAGCTCGATCGCTTCACGCGTCGAGTTGGCGCCTGTGCCGGCGATTACGGCAATGCGGCCCGCCACGCGCTTGACCACGAACTCGATGACCTGGATGTGTTCTTCCACATCAAGGGTGGCCGATTCACCTGTGGTGCCGACCGCCACGATGGCGTTGGTGCCTTCTTGCAGGTGGAAGTCCACCAGTTTGCCAAGGCTGTCCCAGTCGAGATGACCTTGTGCATCCATGGGTGTGACCAGTGCCACCATACTGCCCGCAATCATGCAACCGCTCCTGCCGGAAAAAGAGAGCCGTAATGGTACTGGCGCCAAGATGCTTGTACAAGCGAAGTACCGCCTGAGGATGCGTTCTGGGGCAACTAAACGACGGGCAATGCCATCATTGGGCCAAAGCGCGGCTTGAAGCACGCTGAAATCAGACCGATCGCGTAATGAAAACGCCACCTCCTAGCCCTTGGCGATGGTTTTCGCTACCCTTCATCCTTTGATCGATACAGCCCACACGGTATCGACCGCTCATCGCTTTAGGAAGGCTGCATGTCCACCCCCACAGTTCGCGAACAATTCCTTGTTATCAGTGCCCTCGGCGCCAACCCCATGGAGCTGACCAACGTCCTGTGCCGCGCCAGCCATGAGAACCGCTGCGCCGTCGTGACCTCCCGCCTCACCCGCCACGGCGAGTGCAGCGCGTTGGTACTGCAGATCTCCGGCAGCTGGGACGCCCTGGCGCGCCTCGAAACCGGCCTGCCGGGCCTGGCCAAGAAGCACAACTTCACCGTCAACGTCGTGCGCAGCGCCGCCCTGGAAAACCGTCCGCAGGCCCTGCCTTATGTAGCGTATGTCAGCTCGGCCTACCGTTCGGACATCGTCAATGAGCTGTGCCAGTTTTTCATCGACCACAACGTCGAGCTGGAAAACCTGACCTGCGACACCTACCAGGCCCCGCAAACCGGCGGCACCATGCTCAACGCCACGTTCACCGTGACCTTGCCGGCCGGCGTGCAGATCAGTTGGCTGCGTGACCAATTCCTGGATTTCGCCGATGCCCTGAACCTCGACGCACTGATCGAGCCATGGCGCCCACAGAACCCAATGTAAGGAAGTACCTATGCCGGTAGCCATCGACAAACCCGTGGCCGATTTCGAAGCCCTGGCCACCAGCGGCCAGACGTTCAGCCTTGCAGCCCTCAAGGGCAAGCAAGTGGTGATCTACTTCTACCCAAAGGACAGCACCCCGGGTTGCACCACCGAGGGTCAGGGTTTTCGTGACCAGTACGCCGCGTTCAAGGCTGCCAATACCGAAGTGTTTGGCTTGTCGCGAGACAGCGTGAAGTCCCACGAGAACTTCAAGGCCAAGCAGGAATTCCCCTTCGAGCTGATCAGCGACAAGGACGAAGCGGTTTGCCAGCTGTTTGATGTGATCAAGCTGAAGAAGCTGTATGGCAAGGAATACCTGGGCGTGGACCGCAGCACGTTCCTGATCGACAAGGATGGCGTGCTGCGTCAGGAATGGCGTGGTGTGAAAGTGCCGGGCCATGTGGATGCGGTGTTGGCGGCGGCACAGGCATTGAATAAAGCTTGACCCTGCTGTGGCGAGCGAGCTTGTTGTGGCGAGCGAGCTTGCTCGCGCTGGAGTGCGAAGCGCTCCCGCTTTCAGAGGCCGCTAAGCGATCCAGCACGAGCAAGCCCCCTCGCCACAATAAGGTTGCTGCTACAACAAAGGCGCCACCACCGGCTCTTGCCGCGGCCACGCATCCAGTACGGCCTTGAACAGCGTCGCCAGCGGGATTGCAAAGAACACGCCCCAAAACCCCCACAGCCCTCCAAACAACAGCACCGCGCAGATGATCGCCACCGGGTGCAGGTTGACGGCCTCCGAGAACAGCAGCGGCACCAGCACGTTGCCATCCAGGGTCTGGATAATCCCGTACACCGCCATCAGGTAGATGAACTGG
>NZ_VBVZ01000005.1 GCF_005863185.1 Pseudomonas edaphica | reverse complement strand
GCACGACACTTATCAATCTGCATCGAGCACTGATAGACGCAGGGCTGAGCACGGTCGAGCGGGTGGTGACCTGCGTGCTTACCGATTGGTCACGGGATGCCGTGCGCAACGTGCTTGGCGATTGCGCTGATCAGGTGTCTTTGCTGCGGGGCAGCTATCGCTTCCATGAAGATGTGAACGCACCCTTACCCGATATGCCTGATGTCGCTACGGTCGCCGTGGGTGAGTGGCCGATTGATCCGCGTCTGGATTGGGGACGTCTGGGCGTGCGTCATGTGGAGGGTACGTTGGCTCTGGCTGTTCAGGTTACCCCCGGTGAAAGGGTCCTCGTGGTGGGCACAGGGGAGTTCGTGTGGCGTCCGTTCCTGCTGGCTGAGCGTCTGGAAAAGATGGGCGCGGATGTCCACTTCAGCTCAACCTCGCGCTCGCCGATCGCACTTGGTCATGAGATCGAACATGCCTTGTCGTTCGCCGATAACTACGGCCTGGGCATTCCCAATTTTCTCTACAACGTGCGGCCTGGCCAGTTCGAGCGGGTGTTGATCTGCAGTGAGACCGCTGTTGAAGCGGTTTCTCAATCCTTGATCACAGCATTGAATGCCGAGGTGATCGTCGATGAGCACTAAGCGCCCCCTGATCCTCGTCGACCTGGATGACACGCTGTTTCAGACCGCCCGCAAAATGCCCGAAGGGGTTGCGCGGCATACCGCGACATTGGATGCCAATGGTGAGCCCAATGGCTACATGAGCTCGGTGCAGAACGTCTTTGTGCAATGGCTGCTGCAATCGGCTGATGTGGTCCCGGTCACAGCGCGCAGCATCGAAGCTTTCAGCCGGGTGCAATTGCCCTTCAGGTCGGGAGCTGTATGTTCTCACGGTGGTGTGATCCTTCGACCCGACGGGACGTTGGACAGCGACTGGCACGCGCAGATGGCTGATGTGCTGACCGCCTATCAACGTCGCCTGTCGGCGCTTAGCGCCACAACCTTGGCTATTGGTCTGGAACTGGGATTTTCTCTGCGCGGCTGGGTGGTCGAGGAACAAGGCCTGCTTAATTATGTAGTGACCAAACACAATGGCTCCGACGACGCGGTGCTGAAGAAGACCCTGATCGAGGTTAAGCGACGGGGTTTGCTGGATGACATGCACGTTCACCTCAACGATAACAACCTGGCTTTTTTGCCCAATGGTTTGGCCAAGCGTCATGCTGTCGAGGAACTGCTGCGCCGGGACCGTATCGTCAACGGGGAACGCCTCGTGTTGGGGGTGGGGGACAGCGTAACTGACCTTGGCTTCATGAATGAATGCCACTTCTGGGCCACACCGGCCAATAGCCAGTTGGCAAAAGTGGTGGAGTTCATGCTCCATGCTTAACGCCTTCGCGCACCTTTGCACCGTCGGCAGTGGGAGCTATCTGGCCGAGGATGTGCTGTTCCTGTTGCAGCCTGTTGAGCTGGAAGTGACCGACGTTCGCGAAAAGGAACGGCTGATTCAGACGCAACAAAAGCATTACTCGGAGATGATCAGTCAAGAGTCGGCGCCCTCCGACACCCATAAAGCGCTGTACCGACAAGCAATGGAACAGAACGCGGTAAGGATGGCCGTGGACGTTCAATCCCTGACGATAGCGCTTGACCGAGTGTACAAAGGACCTTCGATTGCGCTCGTATCTTTCGTTCGCGCGGGTCTTCCGCTGGGGGTGTTGCTGCGTCGCGGCCTCCTGAGCCTAGGACGTGACGCCCATCATTACGGCATTAGCATCGTGCGTGATCGTGGTATCGACAAGATTGCCCTGGAGGCTGTCATCGCAGCCCATGGCCCTGAAAACATCGTTTTTGTGGATGGCTGGACGGGCAAAGGCGCGATATCTGCCGAGATCCAGCGCAGTCTGCGTGATGACATGCGGTTCCCCCGTCAGCCGCGCCTGGTGGTACTGGCCGACCCTTGTGGTCGTGCCTGGATGGCGGCGTCAGCTGAGGATTGGCTGATTCCCTCGGGCATTCTGGGGGCCACTGTTTCTGGCCTGGTTTCACGTTCCATCTGGCCTGCCGAAGGTGGCCTGCACGGCTGCCTGGTTTACGATCACCTGCACGAGCACGACGTCAGTCGCGACTTCATCGACCGAATCGAAGTGATGCGCCGCATGCTTCCTTCGGTCCCAGCGGCGGGTCCCTGGACTCAGGCGCAGCGGGTGGCACTGCAGGCGGCAGCAGACAATGTGATCGACCGCATTGCCAACTGGTTTGGCATCAGCAACCGAAACCGGATAAAGCCCGGTATTGCCGAAGCGACGCGCGCCGTACTGCGGCGTGTACCGGATCAGGTGCTGGTACGTGATCGCAGTGATCCCGACATCCAGTTGCTGATGCATCTGACTGAACAGGTCGGTGTCAGCGTCGAGGAAGTGGGCACTGCGCTTGGCCCCTACCGTGCGGTGACGGTAATCCGGAGTGTGGGTTGATGAAAAAATTTTCGCCTTATGCCCTCGGTGCCACGCTCTACATGCCAGCAACCCGCAAGGACATTCTGGACGTGGTGTTGCGCAAAAAACTACCTGAACTGCGATCCATGGTGGTGTGCCTTGAAGATGCGATTGCCGACATCGATGTGGATACCGCCTTGCGCAACCTGCGTCGCCTGCTCAGTGCCATAGAGCAGCGGGGCGGTCGTCCGCCAGAGGGGCCCATGCTGTTTGTGCGCCCGCGTGACTCGCAGATGGCGGCGGTACTGAATGACTGGCCGCTGATGGCTCATGTTGACGGTTTCGTCGTCCCCAAGTTGAGCCTGTCGAACTTGCGTGCCTGGGAGTTGGCGGTTGCTAATCCGGACATTGTGCTCATGCCGACCCTGGAGACCCGGGAAGTATTCAATCCGGTGAGCATGGTCGAGTTGGGTGAGTCCCTTAGCGAAACGTTGTTTGCGCGAATCATCGCGCTGCGCATCGGCGGGAACGACTTGCTGGGCTGTCTGGGCTTACGTCGCAACCCGGCAGTGACCCTTTACGGCACGCCCATGGGCTACGTGATTCCGATGCTTGCCGGTGTGATGGGCTCGCAGGGGTTCGCCTTGACAGCACCGGTGTTCGAGCAATTGGCCACACCGCATCTGCTGCTCGAAGAGCTGCAGCTCGACATCGCCCATGGCATGGTCGGGAAAACCGCCATACACCCAAGCCAGATCAATGCAATCCAGGACAGTTTTCGCGTCAGCCTGGAAGACTTCAATTGCGCAAGTTTGATGCTAAGTGAAGTGTCCCCCGCTGTTTTCAAGCACAACGACGCAATGTGCGAGCCGGCCACTCATTTGAAGTGGGCCACCCATATTATCGAGCGCGCCAAATGGCACGGCCTCCGGCATGTCGAGACAGGCCACGCCGACTCCTTGATGCGTCTTGCTGAGGCGGTTCGATGATTTGCAAAGCGGCATCCCAGTTCAGCAAAACCAATAACGATAAATACGAAAGCATGACAATCAACAAGGAGCATACCGATGGCGCTGTCTCTAGCTAAAAACCAAAGCATTTCCCTGGAAAAAACAACGGGTGGCAGCGGTCTCACCACTATCCGCCTTGGCTTGGGCTGGGATCCGGAAAAAGCTGGGTTCATGGGCCGATTGCTTGGCAACGGAGCCGAAGTTGACCTGGATGCTTCCTGCATTCTGTTCGATGAAAACTACAATCCGCTTGATCTGGTGTGGTTCCGCCAACTGCAATCCCAGGACGGTTCTATTCAGCACTCCGGCGATAACCGTACCGGTGAAGGCGATGGCGATGACGAAACGATCACCGTCAACCTGTCGAATCTGCCGGCCTCGGTTAAATCCCTGGTGTTCACCGTCAACAGCTTCACCGGGCAGAGCTTCGAGAAGATTGCCAACGCCTATTGCCGTGTAGTTAACGCGAGCAACCGTGTTGAGTTGGCGCGCTTCAATCTTTCCGAGAAAGGACGACACACCGGCGTGGTCATGGCGAGCCTGGTGCGTGAGAGCGACGGTTGGGCGTTCAAGGCCATCGGCCAAGTCACCAACGGCCGTACCGTTGATGACCTGATCGATCTTGCCGTTCAGGCAGTGTGCCCATGACGAACCTGGCCCCCGGTGGAAATGCACCGGTCGCTACCGGTCAGCTGCGTGTCGAGATCAACTACTCGCCGATTCCGGATGCTGATATCGATGTGTCCGCGTTTGCTCTGGGGGGCGATGGAAAAGTCCGTGGTGACACCGACATGTGTTTCTACGGACAGACCACGGTACTGGGCGGTGCGGTGCAACTGAGCAAATCCTCGACCGGGCGTGCTGTGTTTACGTTGGATCTGTCGCAGCTTGAGGCCGTGGTCGAGAAAGTCGCGTTGACCGCGACGATCTACGAGAACAGTGCCAGCTTTGATCGCGTGTCGCACCTGGCGCTGACGATCACCGGCGACATCGAGGCGCAGATAGCCACCGCAGGAATGAAGGAAACAGCGTTGATCCTGGGTGAGTTTTATCGTCGTCAGGGCGAGTGGAAATTTCGCTGTGTAGCTCAGGGTTTTGCCGGCGGTCTTTCGCCGTTGGCCAAGCACTTTGGCGTAGAAGTCGCGGAGCCTGTATCGGCGATTCGTACGCCCGTTGTGGCGTCCACGCCCACGGTCAACCTCAGCAAAATCACGCTGGATAAAACTCGCCCGTCTATTAGCCTGGAAAAAACTTCCGAGGGGTTTGGCGAAATCAAGGTCAACCTCAACTGGACCAAGCGCCAGAATGGGGGCGGCTTTTTCTCGCGCAATACTTCCATCGACCTGGACGTCGGTTGCCTCTACCAATTGCAGGATGGTTCCAAGGGTGTCGTTCAGGCATTGGGCAATTGCTTCGGTGAGTTGCATTACGCGCCCTACATCCAACTCAAAGGCGATGACCGCACCGGCGCGGTGAGCGACGGGGAGTGGCTGCATATCAACGGTAAGCATTGGGCCGATATCCGCCGAATTCTGGTGTTTGCCTTCATCTACGACGGTGCGCCCAACTGGCGGGCGACCGATGGTGTCGTGACGATTCACATCCCCAATCAGCCTTCAATTGAAGTCCGGTTGAATGAAGAAGGCGGTCGCCTGGGTATGTGTGCAATTGCAGTGCTGGAAAATGTCGGCGGCAGCGTCAAGGTGAGCCGGCGCGTGGACTTCCACACAGGGCATTCGGCGATGGACAAGGCTTATGACTGGGGCATGCGCTGGTCTGCAGGCTCCAAGTAACCCGCTTATTAAATCGTATTTGAATACGGCAAACCGTTGCGGTCGGCCGTTAAGGTGAACGACATGTTGTCATGGTTAAAAACCAACGCGGCGCTTGCCCGTGAAAAGTTAACCACCGAGGTGGTCAAGTTCAAGAACCAGGCGTTCATGGAGGCTGTGGCCAATAGCTGCGCCCTGGTTGCGGCGGCCGATGGTGAAATCAGTTCGGCTGAAAAAATGAAGATGACAGGCTTCATCAATAATTCGCCCGAACTGAAAGTTTTCAACCTGAGTGATGTCATCAAGGTCTTCAACGACGCGTGTGGCAAATTCGAGTTCGACTATCAGATCGGCCAGGCTGAGGCCCTGAAAAACATCAGTAAGATCAAAGGCAAGGACGGGGCCGGGCGTTTGCTCGTGCGTGTCGCCTGCGCTATCGGCGCATCGGACGGCAACTTCGATGACAAGGAAAAAGCGGTCTGCCGATTGATCTGCCTCGAGCTGGGCCTCGCGCCCGCTGACTTTGAACTTTAAGGAACGACACTGTGGAAGTTAGCCAATTGGGTTTTCCGCCGCTGACCATCGCCGTGTTCGTGGCACTGGCAATCGGCGCGATGATTATCGATATGTTCACCCATCGTGGTGATAAACCCATCAGTCTGTTCCAAGCCTCGGCCTGGTCAGTGTTCTGGATCCTTATCTCATTCGGTTTTGCAGGGTTCCTGTATATCGAGCACGGCCCGGATGTCGCGACGCTGTTTGTCACCGGTTACGCCCTGGAAAAAGTACTGAGCGTTGATAACCTGTTCGTCTTCATGGCGATCTTCGCCTGGTTCAAAGTGCCCAATGGTCTACGTCACCGCGTGCTGTACTGGGGGATTCTCGGCGCCATCGTATTCCGCCTGATTTTCGTCGCTATTGGTACGGGGCTGCTGGCCTTGGGACCATGGGTGGAAGTGGTTTTTGCGCTGATCGTCGCCTGGACGGCGGTGATGATGCTCAAAAGCGGCGGGGACGATGAAGAGGAGGAGGATTACTCACAACACATGGCTTACCGCTTCGCGAAAAAACTCTTTCCGGTTTGGCCGAAACTGCATGGGCATGACTTCTTCGTACGCCGCAAGACGCTGGAAGCCGAGCTGACCAAACCGGAAAACCAGGGGCTGTCCCTGGCCGCCAAAGGAGGGTTGTTCGCGACCCCGTTGTTTCTGTGCCTGGTGGTAATGGAAGTGTCCGACGTGTTGTTTGCGTTCGACTCTGTACCCGCAATCATTGCCGTTAGCCGTGAACCGTTGATTGTGTTCTCGGCCATGCTCTTCGCCATTTTGGGCCTGCGCACCATGTACTTCGTGCTGGAAGCTTTGAAGCGTTATCTGGTGCATCTGGAAAAGGCCGTCATCGCGCTGCTGTTTTTTATCGCCATAAAACTCGGCCTGAATGCGACAAACCACATTTTCCATCACGGTTACACCATCGATCCCAATACCAGCCTGATCATCGTTGTCGTGGTGTTAGCCATCGGCATTTTCGCGAGTGTGCTCTTCCCGCAAAAGGAAGAAGCGCAAGCCTGACCCTGACTTCAAACCCATTATTCATAAGGAGTTGTACTCATGGCCTTGACCCTGCAAAAAGGCGGCAACCTGTCTCTCTCGAAAACGGATCCGACACTGACCAAGATTTTGATCGGCCTGGGTTGGGATCCTCGTGCTACGGACGGTACGGAATTTGACCTGGACGCCAGTGCATTTCTGCTGGGAGCCAATGGCAAAGTACGTGGCGATGCAGGTTTTATTTTCTATAACCAGCTCAAAAGTACTGACGGCTCCGTCGAGCATACCGGCGACAACCGCAGCGGTGCCGGTGATGGCGACGATGAAATATTGAAAGTCGATCTGAGTCGAGTCTCAGTGGACATCGACAAGATCGCCTTCACGGTCACCATTCACGACGCTGACGCGCGTAGACAGAACTTTGGCCAGGTGGGCGGCTCGTTCATTCGCGTAATCAACGAGACCAGCGGGGCGGAAATTGTCCGTTATGACCTGGCGGAAGACGCCTCGACCGAAACAGCAATGATCTTCGCTGAGCTGTACCGCAACAATGGTGAATGGAAATTTCGCGCCGTGGGTTCGGGCTTCGCCGGAGGCTTGAAGGCGTTGGCCAACTCCTATGGCATGAACTTCTAACCCCTATATCTACTGAAAAAGGACATCAATCATGGCAGTAAGTCTCTCCAAAGGCGGTAACGTCTCCCTGTCCAAAGAAGCACCAGGTCTGAGCGAAGTCATCGTCGGCTTGGGCTGGGACCCTCGGGTCACTGACGGTACCGAATTCGATCTGGATGCTTCGGTGTTTGTCGTCGGCGAAAACGGCAAAGTGCTCGACGACAACAGCTTCATTTTCTACAACAACAAGAAGTCGGTCGACGGCTCCGTCGAGCACTTGGGTGACAATCGCTCCGGTGCCGGCGAAGGCGACGATGAACAGGTAGCCGTCAAGCTGACTGCTTTGAATCCGCTGGTTAAGAAACTAGTGTTCGCTGTGACCATCCATGATGCTGAAACCCGCAAACAAACCTTTGGCCAGGTTGCCAACAGTTTCATTCGCGTACTGAACAAGGCCGACGGTAAAGAGCTGGCACGTTTTGACCTGAGCGAAGACGCTTCGACTGAAACGGCAATGATCTTCGGTGAGCTTTATCGCAGCGGGGAAGAGTTCAAGTTCAAGGCCATCGGCCAGGGTTTTGCCGGGGGCCTGAAGCCCCTGGCTGAAGCTCATGGTGTCAGCATCGGCTAAGCCCACCCCTCCACGTGTAGGAGCGAGCTTGCTCGCGAAGAACGTTAACGATGACGCCGGCATTCTGAGTGAACGCGTCACACGGACATTTTTCGTGCGCAGTCTCGCTCCTACACACTTCAATAAGAGCAAAACCATGTTTAAAGTCAGTACCTCCCTGGCTGCCATGGCGGCCTTTTTGTGGGTGGTGCCTGCTGCCGCTCAAGCAAAAACGTGCGATGCATTGTTTGGAAAGTTCAGAATTGCGCACGCCCCTTCAGGCCCTGGCGTTCTCGAGGTGGCTCAAGCAGTCGTTGATCCCGAGGCCGAGATTGGCAAACCCCTCTTTGAGTTGTACCGCGACGCCACCTCGGCTACCTGGCGGCACGGCTTGATAACGGGTTCACGTTCACCCATCGACATTCAGCCCACGTCTAAGCTTGCAGGCACCTCCTGCCAAGCGAAACTGAGCCCGGACGCCAGTGTCGTAATGTTTGACTTTACAAGGTTAAGCCCTGAGGAGGCCACTCGAATGATCGATTGGCTCGAACAGGTCTGGGGTGCTCGGCCTTCTGCTGAGCAACTACGTGATCTGCGTTATCTGTTCGCCATGGATATCAGCATGACCGGGGTTATGGATGCTTCATTGTTTGTACCGCTAGAACGTTATGAAAACCCATGAAGTTTCGATCGTTTCGCCTGGCTGGCGTATTGGTTGCCTTGGTATTTGTCAGCAGTCACCGCAGCGAAATAATAGCCCCGCTGGATCAGCAAGTTTATGTCTGGCAGCGCCAGTGGAACGCAAGCCACGCGTTGGCTCTGGCTCAGTCCCGTGGGGATTTTTCTACGCTTAGGGTACTGGCCTTACAGGCGTTCCCCGGGGCAGGCTGGAGTCGGGCGCGGGTCGACTTTGCATTACTCAGGGGCGACGGGCGTCCCGTGATTGCTGTGGTTCGTCTGGACGGGCAGCTCAAGGCGCTGAATCAGGCAGACATCACCCTGCAAATACAGCAACTGCTCAGCCACTGGCAAGGGCAGGGCGTGAACCTTGCCGGGTTGGAGATCGACCATGACGCAGGCAGCGCCCGACTCGCGAACTATCGACAGTTTCTGCAGCAGTTGCGTAGCGCGCTACCTGCGACATTAAAACTGAGCATCACCGCGCTGCCTGCCTGGCTCGACAGCCCGGAGTTATCGCCACTGTTGCAAACGGTGGACAGCAGCGTGTTGCAAGTGCACGCCGTAAGTGATCCCCGTCAAGGACTATTCGATCCGCAGCAGGCCCGGCGCTGGGCCGAGCGCTGGAGCCGCGTGACTTCCAAACCCTATTACCTGGCTCTGCCTGCCTATGGTGTTGCACTGCTGCCAACCCCTGCAGGTGCCACCGTGGTGGTGGAGAGTGAAGTGCCTATCGACCGAGGTGGCCGACGCCAGGAACTGCTGGCGGACCCGCAGCAATTGGCGATGTTAGTCGGTGAGCTGCGCGCCGACCCGCCGAAACACTTGGCCGGGTTGGTCTGGTTCCGCTTGCCACTCCCAGGCGATCGCCGGGCCTGGAGCATGGCGACACTGCGCACGGTGGCCAGCGGTGAAGCACTGGCCGGCCAGCTGACATTGGTGCTGACGCATCAGGATGGGCTCTACGATATCGCTGTCAGCAATCCTGGGAACCTCGATGCGGCGTGGCCTGCACGCCTTGTCCTGACGGCGAGCAAGTGTGAAACCGCTGATGCGCTGGCCGGTTACTCCGTACAGAAGTCTACGGATCAGATGATTTTCGTCCGCCATATCGAAGGCCGTCTGGCGGCTGGTGATGCGCGCGCTGTGGGCTGGGCCCGTTGTAGTCATATTAATCAAGGAGCTTCCTATGTTCGGCCGTGAGAGCGTGCGTCATCTGTTGTTTTTGAGCCTTTGCTTGCCGGCGGGAATGGCGGTGGCCTGCGGGCGGGATTTTCCCATGCGCTTGCTCGATGACCGCGCGCTGACGTTGTCGGAACTGCCGGAGGGTAATTTCAGTGTTGAAGTCAACCGACTGGGAGAACGTGTTGCTGGCCTCAGGGATGCGTCGGACGCGAACTATCCCCGGACCTATTTACCTGGTGACTCCGAGACGCCAGCCCAGGCCAGAGAGTTGGCAGAAGCCGTCGGTCTTTCATCCGAGCAGCTGAGATTGGTGCTCCAGCTACGCAACCTGACGGACCCTCAAGAAGTACTCCGGCAGAGTGCCAATTTACCGGCCGAGTTGAGTCTTTATACGGCAGGGGCAGTGGCCTTCAATACCGGTGAGCATGGGCAGGCGGTGGATTACTTCAGCCAGGTACTGGCATTGCCTGCCGACAAGCGCACATTACGTAGCACCTGGGCTGCTTATTCCCTGGGGCGCGCCCGGTATGCCATGAGCGATGCGGCCGGGACCAACGATGAACACATGCGTCCCCAAATGCTGGATGCGTCGCTGGCGGCTTTTCGCCTGACGCGCCAGTTAAGTGTCGAGGGGTTCAGCGATCCCCTGGCTCTGGGCATTGCCAGCCTGGGTGAAGAAGCCCGTGTGGTGAGAGCGGCCGGTGACTGGGACAGCGCCATCGCTCTGTACGCCACCCAAAACCTGCACGGCTCGGACGTGGGTTATACCTCGTTGCGCTTGTTACGGACTGAGCTGATGGCTTTGTCCGACGCAGAACTGGCCGAGCTGATGAAGGCTAAACAGGTGCAGAAGTTGATGACCGCTGCGCTGATCAGTCGCTTGGGCTGGTCGTTCGGCGAGCGGCCGGAAGGTGAGCAACGGTTGATTACACTGCTGCAGCAAAACACTGTTGGCACGCTGGATAACGCAGATCGGCTGGCGGCGTTGAGCTATCAACAGGGCGACTACGCCAATGCCAGGAATTTTCTGAAGGATGCCGGCGACGGCGGCCTTGCATGGTGGCTACGAGCAAAAATGGCCCTGCGCGACGGTGACAAACAGGCTGCGGTGACGGCTTATGCCAAGGCTGCGCAGTATTTTCCAACGGATGAGCTATGGGGCGAGCGACGCACGCAGAGCTGGGACTACGAATCGGTCCAGCCCAAGTGCCGGGTCGAAGGAGAAAGCGCGATTCTGGCTTTGGAGCGTGGTGATTACCTGCTGGCCTTCGACCAACTTTATCGCAGCCAGGGCATTTACTGGCTTGATACGGCTGCTCTGGCCGAGCGCGTGTTAACGACCGATGAACTCAAGCGTTACATAGACGAGCAGGTTCCAGCGCCCAAGCCTCTGACTCAACAAGACCGTGTCTACCATGTAGCGCTGTCACCTGCGGCCCGCCTTCGCGAGTTATTAGCGCGCCGCTTGTTGCGTGAGGAGCGTTATGAGGAGGCCGTCGGCTACTTCGACAGCGGTGAGTTGCAGGCCAAGGCACTGGCCTATGGTCAATACCGCCAACAGGCCGAATCGGGCTGGCTGCCAACCGGTCGGGCGCAAGCCTATTATCAGGCTGCGGTATTGGCTCGATATTCGGGAATAGAACTGTTGGGTTACGAGGTGGCCCCGGATTATGCGGTTTTTTCCGGCAATTACAGCCTTGACTACACCGAGTCGAACGACGGGTCGCTGATTGCTGAAGGCGAAGTGCGACGCCGACAATCCAATCAGACCGGTCCTTATGAGCGATTTCATTACCGCTTCGTCGCCACATCATTGGCCAACCAGGCGGCGGACTATCTGCCTCACAGCAGCCAGGCTTTTGCTGCCGTACTGTGTCAGGCCGCAGGTTGGAACACTGGTCCGGAAGAGATGCGTATGTTCTACCAACGCTACGTTAAAGAGGGCGCCTATGTGCCTTGGGCCGAGCGATTTGGCGCGGCTTGCGAGATTCCAGAGTTTCACACAGCGAACAAGCGATATTTGACCGAAGTCGAGGCTAGCCTGCGTTCGTGGTTACTGTCAGTGAAAGCGCTGTACTGAGTGGTATTGGTTAATTGATTTTTGGTCTGGCTTTGATCTGCGTGATCTATCACCGGAAAAAACCGACCCGTATAGGTAGTCGCTCATTTGTCGTGCTGAACCTTGAGTAGATTACAAATGTCTCCGTTGGTTGAGTGTCTTGGTGAAATTTCCTGCATACAGTTCAGAAAAAACCGCAGAGCATCAGGTGCTATCTCTAAGCGCTCACGGACTGAGTCGCTACGGTATTGTCTTATGACGATGTCATATTGCATAAGGCCATTACCGATATGGAGTAATAAATAGTCTACGTTCTAACTAGAACATCTGATTCGATGCGTTTCCATAAAATAAAAACGAGGTAACGCCGTGGCTACTTTCGACAATAAAAAATCGTCACCAAACGGTCGTCTTTGCTACGCCGTGAACGTGCTTGTTCTCCATGGTCTGTCCAGTCCTGAGACCGGTGTTACCTGACCGCAGAGTATGAAATAGGCCGGTATCACTGGCCGTTAATAAGCTTTCATAACTATTGAAGCCTCTTGGTAGATCGTCCATCCCTTAGTCGGGACGCACGATGGACTATCGAGTGCATTCAGCCCATGGAAATTAAGCAACATGGCGAAGACCACTGTCGGTTCACCACTGTTCCAAGCGCTCAGCGACTACAAAAGTATCCTGATCAGCGTGGGATGCTTTACTGCGCTGATCAATCTACTGATGCTGGTGCCCTCGATTTACATGTTGCAAGTGTACGACCGTGTTCTTTCTTCCCAAAACGAAACCACTCTCATCATGCTGACTTTGATGGTGGTGGGCTTTTTCGCCTTTATCGGTGTACTGGAAGTGGTCCGCAGTTTTATCGTGATCCGTATCGGCAGTCAGTTGGAGCGTGGTTTCAATCTGCGGGTGTACAAGGCTGCGTTCGAACGTAACCTTAAGTGGGGCGCAGGGCACGCAGGGCAATCTTTAGGGGACTTAACCCTCGTTCGCCAGTTCATAACGGGTCCTGCGTTGTTTGCGTTCTTTGACGCGCCCTGGTTCCCAATATACTTGTTTGTAATCTTTCTCTTCGACGTTTGGCTTGGCGTACTGGCGACGGTCGGTGCCGTGCTGCTGATTCTGCTGGCGTGCCTTAACGAATACCTGACAAAGAAACCGTTAGGGGAGGCCAGCGGATACTCCCAGCAGTCGACGCAACTGGCGACCAGCCACCTGCACAACGCTGAAACCATCCAGGCCATGGGCATGCTCGGCGCCTTGCGCAAACGCTGGTTCCAGGTGCACTCGCGGTTTCTGGGGTTGCAGAACAAGGCCAGTGACACCGGTTCGATCATCAGCTCCCTGAGCAAATCATTACGGCTGTGCCTGCAGTCTTTGGTGCTGGGATTGGGCGCGCTGCTGGTGATCAAGGGTGACATGACCGCCGGGATGATGATCGCCGGCTCCATTCTGATGGGCCGGGTATTGAGCCCTATCGATCAATTGATTGCCGTGTGGAAGCAATGGAGTTCGGCCAAGCTGGCCTATCAACGCCTGGATGGCCTGTTGCAGGAGTTTCCACCGGAAGGTGAGCAGATGGTCTTGCCGGCGCCCAAGGGGCAGGTAAGTTTCGAGCAGGTCACGGCCGGCCCTCCGGGGCGGCGCATGGCGACCTTGCATCAAGTCAGCTTCGGCCTGGCGGCCGGTGAAGTGCTGGGCGTGCTGGGCGCTTCCGGTTCCGGCAAGTCAACGCTGGTACGTGTATTGGTAGGCGTGTGGCCAACCCTGGCAGGCACCGTGCGCCTGGACGGCGCGGACATTCACCGCTGGGACCGCGATGATCTTGGCCCGCATATCGGCTATCTGCCACAAGATATCGACTTGTTCAGCGGCAGCATTGTCGACAACATCGCGCGCTTTGGCGAGGTCGACCCCGAACGGGTGGTACAGGCCGCTGAGCAAGCCGGCGTGCACGAACTGATTCTGCGTTTGCCTCACGGCTACGACACGGTGCTGGGTGACGATGGCAAAGGTCTGTCCGGCGGTCAGAAACAAAGGGTGGCCCTGGCCCGGGCGTTGTATGGCAACCCTCGATTGATCGTACTCGATGAGCCCAATTCCAACCTTGATACCGTCGGCGAAGCTGCCTTAGACAGCGCCATCGCGCAGATGAAGGCCCAAGGCAGCAGCGTGATCCTGGTGACACATCGTGCCTCGTCCCTTGCCCAGGCCGACAAGTTACTTGTGCTCGACGAAGGTCGTTTGCAAGTGTTTGGTCCGTGTCAGGAGGTTTTACGCGCATTGTCGGGGCAGTCACAAGACGCGCCGCGAGAAAAAGCGGGGGCCAGCCTCAGCCGCCAGTATCAAGCGGCAAGGAAAACGGGCCAATGAGCATCGACAACAGCATTCAGATCACCCACGACTATGAAAAAACTCACCCTGAACGCGACGCGCGGTTTTTCTCCCGGGCAGGCTGGCTGCTGACGGTCATCGGTGCCGGTGGTTTTTTCCTCTGGGCCAGCCTCGCACCGTTGGACCAAGGCATCCCGGTACAAGGCACCGTGGTGGTGTCGGGCAAGCGCAAGGCGGTACAAACCTTCAGCCCCGGCGTGGTCAGCCGCATCCTGGTAAAAGAGGGCGAACTGGTCAAGCAAGGCCAGCCACTGTTCCGTCTTGACCAGACCCAGAACCAGGCCGATGTGCAATCGCTGCAAGCCCAGTACCGCATGGCCTGGGCCAGCGTGGCGCGTTGGCAGAGCGAACGCGACAATCTGCCCGGTATTACCTTTCCTGCTGAGCTGAGCGCCAATCCCGATTCGGCCCTGATGCTGGTGCTGGAAGGCCAGCGCCAGTTGTTCAGCAGCCGTCGCGACGCATTTGCCCGTGAACAAGCCGGGATCCGCGCCAGCATCGAAGGCGCCACGTCGCAGTTGAGCGGCATGCGCCGTGCGCGCAGCGACCTGACCGCGCAGGCCCAGTCCCTGCGCGACCAACTCGGCAACCTGCAACCCCTGGCCGACAACGGCTATATCCCGCGCAACCGCCTGATGGAGTACCAGCGCCAGCTGTCCCAGGTGCAGCATGACCTGGCGCAGAACACCGGGGAAAGCGGGCGCATCGAACAGGGCATCCTCGAATCGCGCCTCAAGTTGCAGCAGCACAGCGAGGAGTATCAAAAGGAAGTGCGCAGCCAACTGGCCGACGCGCAACTGCGCAGCCTGACCCTTGAACAGCAACTGACCTCCGCCGGCTTCAACCTGCAACACAGCGAGATCAACGCGCCGGCCGATGGCATCGCGGTCAACCTCAGCGTGCACACCGAAGGCGCCGTGGTGCGCGCCGGTGAAACCCTGTTGGAAATCGTGCCCCAGGGCACGCGCCTGGAAGTGGAAGGGCATCTACCGGTGCATCTGGTGGACAAGGTCGGCACGCACTTGCCCGTCGACATCCTCTTCACCGCCTTCAACCAGAACCGCACGCCACGGGTACCGGGCGAAGTCAGCCTGATTTCCGCCGACCAGATGCTCGACGAGAAAACCGGTGCGCCGTACTACGTGCTGCGTACCACCGTCAGTGACGGCGCCCTGGAAAAGCTCCACGGGCTGGTGATCAAGCCGGGGATGCCGGCAGAGATGTTTGTGCGCACCGGTGAGCGTTCACTGCTCAACTATCTGTTCAAGCCGCTGCTGGATCGCGCCGGCTCCGCGTTGACTGAGGAATGAGCATGAAGCCAGTGTTCATTTCGCTATTGCTGGTGTGTGGCAGTGCCCAGGCCGCCATGGGCCCGTTCGATGTTTACGAGCAGGCGCTGCGCAACGATCCGGTGTTCCTCGGCGCCATCAAGGAGCGCGACGCCGGTCTGGAAAACCGCACCATCGGCCGCGCCGGGCTGCTGCCGAGGCTGTCCTACAACTACGACAAGGGCCGCAATAACTCTGAAGCCACCGTGCCCGACAACCGAGGGGGCAGCAGCCGTGATACACGTCACTACACCAGTTATGGCTCCACCTTCAGTCTGCAACAGTCGCTGTTCGATTACGAAGCCTATGCCAACTACCGCAAGGGCGTGGCCCAGGCGCTGTTTGCCGATGAAAGGTTTCGCGACAAGAGCCAGGCGCTGTTAGTGCGCGTGTTGAGCTATTACACCCAGGCGTTGTTCGCCCAGGATGAAATCGACATTGCCCGCGCGAAAAAAAAGGCATTCGAGCAACAGTTTCAGCAGAACCAGCACTTATTCCAGCAAGGCGAAGGTACGCGCACCGATATCCTGGAAGCCGAGTCGCGTTATGAGTTGGCTATCGCTGAAGAGATTCAGGCCCTTGACGAACAAGACGCTTCTCTCAGGGTGTTGGGTGCACTGATTGGCGTGCCCGCCGTCAACATCACTGACCTTGCGCCCCTCAACCAAAGCTTTGACACCCTGACACTGTCGCCGACCAACTACAACACGTGGCATGAGTTGGCTCTCATCAACAATCCCGTGCTGGCCTCCCTGCGCCAATCCCTGGAAGTTGCACGCTATGAAGTGAAGCGAAGCCGGGCCGGGCATCTACCTAAGGTGGTGGCCTACGCGACTTCCCGTCAGCAGGAATCTGACAGTAATAGCACCGTTAACCAGCGCTACGACACCAACACCATCGGCGTTGAAGTGAGCATGCCGCTGTATGCCGGTGGCGGTATCTCGGCCTCCACCCGCCAGGCCAGCCGTGCCATGGAGCAGGCCGAGTACGAGCTGGAAGGCAAGACCCGGGATACCTTGATTGAGTTGCGCCGTCAGTACAGCGCCTGCCTATCGGGGGTGAGCAAGCTGCGTGCCTACCAGAAAGCCCTGGTGTCCGCCGAGGCGCTGGTGGTGTCGACCAGACAAAGCATCCTCGGCGGCGAACGGGTCAACCTCGACGCTCTTAACACCGAACAGCAGTTGTACAACACTCGCCGCGATCTGGCCCAGGCACGGTACGACTATCTGATGGCTTGGACCAAATTGCGTTATTACGCCGGCAATTTAAGGGATACCGATCTGGCCAAGGTGGATGAGGCATTTGTTCCGAGGGGGCCGTAACGGCACTGGTGGCGGTCCTAGTAAGCCCTTCTATTGCGCGGTGGTAAATGCGTGCGCGAACCGAGGGAGGCAGCCATTGTAATGAATAGTTTCTATCTCGAAAAGTTAGACGAATTTTTGTAATGGAAGTTATTTTGGATGTGAGGTTGGTAAGGCGTTGTATGTTGATAAACTACTGAAGGGGTACTGATGTGACAACAATATTAAGTGTGTTTACGATGAATACTCTGCATATGGGTAGGGCTGTGCCAGGCACGCCAGAAGAGCAAATTAAAATATTGGGAGATATTTTATTAAAACAGAATGCTGATGTTTCTGTGCTGCCCGAGGTGACTCAGGGGTTGTTTGGTTCAGGCGTGTTGGATAAGGCCCCCGCGCTGGCAGGCGGAGCGGTTTCCGCTGCCGTTTCGAGTGTCACGAGCGCTGCTGCTCAGCTGCCGGTGGAGGGCGCTTCTGGTGCTCATGGCCTATTCAACTTCTTTGGCCTCGGTTTTGTTGGTGAGGCTGTTAAAGCGGTAGCGGGTGCCGTCGCTGATGTCACGAATGCTGCCGGGAATCTTCTGGCCAATGTCGCTGGAAAAGCAGCTGAAGTTACTACTAAGGTTGCTGCAGTTGCACTCGAGACAACGGTAGGTGTAACAGGACTCTTCGTAGGAAAGGAAACGGCTGAGAAACTAACGGAAACGGTCATCAAGGCACCTTTGGATATACTGGGTGTGGATTCGAAAAGTTCTATTGTCGGAGACGAAGGCAGAGTTAAGGACCTGGTCAGCTATCTGAATAAACATTCGACGGATGGCGTCTATCAGTATGTGATGAAGGGAACAACGGCAACAATTTCGAAGTATGCGCTCCTAGAAACCAAGGCCAACGGGGCAGGAGGCACTAGTTCGATCTTGGATCTGGACAAATCCGGTGATGTCTCAAAAGGGGATGTGCATCTGGATAGCGTGCATTTGCCAGCGGAGAGTTATGCGGCCTGGCTCCCCCGTGGCTTAGTGCAGCAGGGCTATGAAAGTAAACTTGGCACACCCATTACCAATCTTCAGGCCATTAGAGACTTGAACATTGCCTCAGAACGGGCACATAAAATGAGTGAGGTCATCGCCAATCACAAAAAAAATTATCCCGATTTGGTGCACATTGTTACCGGTGACTTTAATGAACCTTCCCATCAGGATTGGACGCAGGCCACTAAAGATTTGTACGGTCATAACGGGGTGGTCTACCCATGGGACACCACAAAGAAACTGACGGATGCAGGCTATTCGGACACCTTTCGTGAAATTTACCCTGATCCTGTTAAAAATCCTGGTATGACATGGTCGAGTCAGGTAGCGGGTGGGAGCTTCAAAGGGTCGCCCGCCGACGACAGAGACAGGATTGATTTTACGTTTGTAAAGTCTGGAAAAGAGTTGGATGCCAAAGCTCTATCCGCCAATCTTGTCGGGAATGAAAGCTATTATGTCGGCGGAAAACTTGTCGAAAAAGGTGGCTCGCAGAATGACACTATTTTGAGCGATGAGATGTCTAAGTGGCCCTCTGATCATAAGGGATTGCTGGTGAAATTTGAACTTTCCAACAAGGAGGGCGCTGGTTTTATACCTGAAGTTCAGTTGGTGGGAACGGGTCACACCAGTGTTGAGGCTGCTTAAATAATACGCTATCTATATTTATCCTGATGGATAGGACGTTCATTTGTTGTTTATAACCGCTTTTGAAAAAAAGCGGTTTTTTTTGCTGACTGTAGATCATATAAATTTTATTTCGCTCATTGCCAGCAAGGTCAAGGGCTTTAGCACGATTGGTTCAAAGTGTCGCCTGGTGGCGTGGTGAAATTTCCTACAACGGTTGGGGACCTTTCGTATCTCGTGAACAAGGAAAATGCTGGAGCATGGCAGAGCCCCAGGCATTCCGAATTTGAACTGTACGTCTGAGGGTAAAAGTAATGCGCCCTGATCCCCAGTCAATTATCTAGCCAGCTTCTAGGCTGCTATGCAGTATCCGTGAATATCGACGGTGTCGAGGGCATATGTTTTTCCAGCCCCTAATGTGCTGGGGTTGTCTACAATCAATCATCTTAATGGAGTTTATTCATGCCGATGCGCCCAGTGCGCGCTCTTGTACTTGAGACCCACGGTTCTCAACGCACGATGGCGATCAATATGTTGCACGAGCTGGGTTGCCAGGAAGTTTTCAGCGCTTCCGGTGGCGCCGATGCGCTGGAAATACTGCAAAAAGTAGGTCCCGTGGACATTGCCCTGTGTGACCTGCGACTGGACGGTATGGACGGCCTTGAGTTTCTTCACCTTGCGGCCAAGGCGGGGCTAGTCAGCTCCGTGATCATCAACAGTTCGTTGACCGAGGATGTACGCCGGACGGCCCACAGGCTAGTAACGATGTTGGGGCTGGTCGTGCTGGGGGATCTAAACAAACCCTTGCAGATGGATGCCTTGGAAGGGCTGTTGGAAAAGCACATGCGCGAAGCTATCGGAGGCGAGGGCGCTGTATTACGGCCGACGCATCTATGCGATGAGAACGAGATTCGCGAAGCGCTGCGTGACCAACAGTTGAAGGCCTATTTTCAACCCAAGGTGCACCTGTTGAGCGGTGAGACCTATGGCGTGGAGGTACTCACTCGGTGGCATCACCCTACCAAAGGCGTGTTGCCCCCGGCTGTCTTTATGCCGGTTCTTAAAGAGGCTGGGCTGATCGATGAACTGCTGTTTTCCCAATTGGACCAAAGTTTGGAATTTCAGCAGTTGGCATGGGATCGCGGACATTTACTCAGCATCGCTCTCAATCTCGAGCCCTCGCAGTTATCGAACGTCGAATTGGTGCAAAGCGTCAAACAGCGTCTGGGTGCTCATCGCATGCCTGCTTCAGGTTTGACGTTTGAGTTAACCGAAGGCAGCCTGTTGCAGGCTACGGTTATCAGCCTGGAAAACCTGATGCGTTTGCGGATAATGGGGTGTGGTTTATCGATTGATGATTTTGGCACCGGCTTTTCGTCACTGCAGCGGTTGTCTCATTTGCCGTTTACAGAGATCAAACTTGACGGAGGATTCATCCGCAACCTGGAACACGATCCGCGTAGCCAGATCATCGTCAGCAGCACACTGGCGCTGGGCGAAGCGTTGAAGTTATCCGTTGTGGTCGAAGGCATTGAAACCGCGGAGCAGTATCAACAGTTGCTCAAACTGGGGTGTGCCAAAGGGCAGGGTTATTTGTTCGCCAAACCGATGGAGCAGACCCATTTATTGACATGGCTGGATGTTCAGGCAAACGCCAGGAATGTGCGCCACTGACGTGTAATCAGTAGCTTCCCAGTTCGACTTCTGGTGCAGCACCACCGCGCTACGTTCGACCCAACGCTTTTGAATGGGGGCGGAACAACTGGTGTTTGAAGGAGATTAAGGTCTGAAATTCAAGAGGGTGTAGATCGGACGCTTACGGTATTCTTTCATAACTCGTGACTATCGGTGATACCGCGTCCAGACCCTGCCCGAAGGCTCATCCTGGCTATGGTTTTACGCACAAAAAATCGGAAATAAAAACCCAGCTTGAAAGCTGGGTTGATCCCGCGTTGCCTTGCGTCCTGGCAGTACTCGCTTGCTTAACTGGCCATGCGCAGCGCGGGTGGTGGGGGCAGTAGAAGCTGTTGCTTATTTAACAACTTCAACCAGCCCATGGTCGTCGCAGTGATCGTCATGGGGATGATGCAAATGACCATCCACCAGATAATCAATATGATCACCGTGGGGCACCGCTTCATGGCCGCAGTCCGGCCCGTGCTGATGGTCCGAAGAATGAGCGCCGCAATCGTGCTGAGGCGTGCATTGAGCAGGGTTAGTCTGGTTAACGGCCAACACATGCTCGTCAACGTGATCGCCATGAACATGATGCAGATGTCCGTCATGAACGTAGTCCACATGGTCATCATGTTTTATCGCGGTGTGTCCACAACCTGCCTTGTGTTCGTGATCATGGTTCGAGTGTTTATCACAGCCAGACATAGCGACTCTCCTGCCAACTTGCAGCGACAATTGAGTCGCTGACTATAGCAGACAATGGGCTGCGAATAACCATTCCATATTAGGCGTGGCGACCGGTATCAGCGATATAAGGCATGGGTTAGCAAAAAACGTTCAGCTGTCACTTGGCTCAATGTCTCGCCCCCTAGTAGAGGCGTTTATGATTAATTTAATCGCCTCATCATAAAACTTGAATTCGACAACTTTCCTGGCATACCTCATCGGAATCATTGTGCCCAGCCCCCCTCAACCCAATCTCAAACAAGAGGAATAGAGAGCTGGGTGAGGAGTGGAGATTCGATAATGTCAAAGTGGAAATCAGCAAGCAAAAAAAAGCCGACTCAAATTCTCGTCGGTCTTTCTCCGTCGTGTCACGCTTGAAAGGCTTTACATGCTGCCCTGAACACAGAGCTATTCTGCATGCGCAATGACATCAGTTCATTAACAGGCTATATCTGCGCATCAAAATCCCAGAACATACAGCTGTAGCTGATTACCTTAACCGGCTTGCGTAAATCCATATCAAAAAATCCAGGCTTCAACCATGCTGCAATGCTGTGGCTGCGAGTCTCCAACAATTGCGATGTGCTGGTATTCACCGACCAGCACACCGGTGCGACCGTTACGCAGTTCTATGCTTTCGTTCTTGCCTTTGTAAAGGTCAGCAAGCTCATAGACCCGGCAGTCTGCGGCAACGACGACAGGTGCCTTCTTGAACTTCCCGTAAAAGCGCATCCCGTCACCATACGCATCGATCCCAATCGTACCTTTCATGCATTCCCCGTCACGATAAAAAATGATTATTTGTGCAGTTGTTCACCTTCAGTCATCCACAGGTGGCCCGCCAAACTGCTGTAAAAATACCATGAAAGTTTGCATACAATGAACGCCTGCGGGGTCGTAGATCGGCGTCTCTGACCCGCATGTCGAGTACAAAGGTTGGCTAAGCGAATTGTGCAGGCTGACGAGGGGCGCGGGCTTCTTGTCGTGCGTGCTTAGCTTGGTTCTTGGAGGCGAACCACAGGGCGCTTCACAGGGCCAGATACCCCAACAACAACGCCGAACTGGACAAGATACTCAAGTCCGCAATCACACTGTCACAGGTGTTATTGATAGCCTGCAACTGGCTATTGAAATGATCATTTTCAGCGACCAGCACATCGAGCAGCGTGCGCTTGCCAAGGTTATACCATTGGTCATAGAACATTTTACGCACCCGATCGGTCTCCACCGACAGGCGTTGATATTCCTGCGCCAGTTGTACGGCGGTCGTGCGGCTTTGGGCCAACCGGTTTATTTCCTGACTCAGATCCTCGCGAGCTTTTTCGTACTGTTCCAACGCTGCGCTTCTGCGGGCACCGGCCGCCGCTTGAGCCGCTTTGTTGGAGCCACCGCTAAATGCCTGCCACTCCACATCAAACCCGACATACCAGTCGTCATTGCGGTCCACGTCATTATTCGAACCGTAGATGGCGTTTTGTTGCTTGCGTGCGACCAAATTCAATCCCGGCAACCCATCTGCCTTGATCGAGCCGACGCGACCATCCTCCATCTCGGCTTGAGCCTTCAGGCGAAGTAATACCGGGTGATGACTCAGGGCTGCCAGCGCTTTGGCCGGGTCACTTGTCACGCTGCCTATCAGCGCCATCCGCTCAGGCATGGCCGGGGCGTCTTCGCCCAGTAAGCGGTGCAGTTTGATCCTGGTCAGCTCCAGTTGGTTTTCTATCTGTTTTCGACTGACCACCGCGGAAAGGAACTTTGCCTGGGCCTGCACCAGTTCACTGGTTCTGCCTTTGTCGCTTTGGGTGATTTTTGACAGCATCTCTACCCGACTGCTCATCTGCTGTACGTAGTCTTCGGCGACGACCATGCTCATCTGGTAACGCACCAGGTTGACCAATTCAGAACTGGTATCGAACGCCACCTGTTCGCGCTCCACCAACCCGGTTTGTTCGGCAGAGCCTACAGCCGCTTTGGCGGTGCGCAGCTCGTTGGCATTTTTGCCCCAGTCCCACACTTTGGTGGTGACGTTGACCGTGCCGGCGGTGTCGCCCGAAGCGCTGCGGTCGGAGCGGCTCTGATCCCGGGTCACGGCCGTGTTCATACCCAGGCGCACTTGCGGCCAACGGCGCCCTTTGACATCGTCGATATCGTAGCCGGCGGCGGATTCATTGGCATTCGCCACGCGAACTTCCGGGCTGTGCAGCAGTGCCTTGCGGACCATGTCCCTGAGCAGTACACGCAACTCATTGCTGCCCGAGTGCCCGCCGTCACGTAACCAGGTGGAGGTGGATAACCTTGCCGACAAGTCGGCTGTGTGCTCGGTATTTAATCGGTTAGCTGAGGCATTTGCATCGGCAGCCATCGCTACCGGAATACACGTGGCGTACAAACCCATCAGCAGGGTCGAAAATAACGTGGTTTTGGTGAGACTCAGTAGTGGGCTGTTCACATTATCTTTCCCGAAACGCTTCGCGCGCCTTCAACACAGGCTTGAGTAAATACGACAAAACCGTCTTCTCACCGGTCTTGATATCCACGCTGGCAATCATCCCGGGGATAATCGGAAATGAATGACCACGCGCTTCCAATGCGGCACGATCGGTGCGCACATAAACTTTGTAATAGGTCGGGTTTTCCCGTCCGCTGCGTGCCTTGGCTTCATCGAATAGGGTGTCGGGGCTGATGTGCTCGACCTTGCCGCTCAATCCGCCATAAATCGAATAGTCGTAGGCAGTGATCTTCACCGTTGCCTCAAGACCTGGGTGGATGAACGCCACATCGGCGGGTTGGATTTTTACCTCCACCATCAGGCGATCCTCCAGCGGAATCAGGGTCATGATTTCCGCTCCTTGCTGGATCACCCCCCCGCGGGTGGTGACGCGGATGTTGTTGACCGTGCCGCGCACCGGTGCCGTGATGGAGGTACGGTTCATCACATCTTCACGCCCTCTGAGCACTTCCAGCGCTTGCGCCAGTTCGCTTTCCGAGCGCGTCAATTCGTTGTTGGCTTCAGAACGAAAGCGGTTGATGCGATCAGTGATCTGCAGGTTGAACTCGTTGGCCTGACGGCGCAGACGCATGATCTCGACTTCAGAAACCAACCCCTGTTTCGCCATGGGGGCCGATAGGCGAACCTCACCTTCGGCCAGGTCCAGGCTGCGACGCAGGGCCTTGACACTGTCCTGCAGGGTCTTTTGCCGGGCGTTGTAGGCCTGGGTTTCGTCGCGGACGATCGACGCGCTGTGAGTGATCTCCTCAGGAAACACCAAGGGTTTGTCATAAGCCTCGGCACGTAAACGGGCGATTGCGCCCTTAAGTCCCTCCACCCGCGACAAGGATTCTCCGTAGCTGGCGCCGACTCGGGTCGGATCAATTTTCAACAGAACCTGGCCCTGTTCCACCACCTGTCCTTCTTTGACAAACAGCTCCTTCATGATTCCGCCTTCCAGGCTCTGGATGATTTGCTCGCGGCTGGCAGGAATAACCCGACCCTCGCCAACGGTTACTTCTTCCACTCTGGCAAAATGCGCCCACACCAGGCCCGCCACTACCGTCGTTGCCATAAGCCATAGCACCAGCACACTGGCGGGGGTTTTCTGTTCGATCAGCGCGCCCTGTAGATCGCGCATGAACGATTCATCTTCGGCGCGCACGGCGAAATTGCGTTTTAGCCCAGGCCCGGCTTTATCCGCCCCGAGAAAACTCTTGAAATTTTTTAACGACATGGGTCGTTCACCTAAAAAACCAGCTGTGAAATATCGAGTACTTACGGCAACGCACTTGCCGGCGAAGCCCCGGATTGGCCGTTTGCATTAAGGGCTGCGATGACTTGGGCCTTGGGTCCGTCGGCGGCAATGCAGCCGTCTTCGAGCACGATCAGCCGGTCGGCGAGGCTGAGCATCGACATGCGATGGGTGACGATGATCAAGGTGTGTGCCTGGCTCAGCTCACTCAACTGGCGAATGAATTGGGCTTCGCTCAACCCGTCCATCGCACTGGTGGGTTCATCGAGCAGCAAGATCTTCGGCTCCAACATCAAGCAGCGGGCGAGGGCGATCAGCTGTCGCTGCCCACCGGACAGGTTGTGACCCATCTCGCCCACCGGCATCTCGTAACCTTGTGGGTGGCGTGCGGCGATACGGTCCAGCCCGGTCATGCGGGCAATCCGCAGGAAGTGTTGGGTACTGGCGCCGGGGCTGCCGATCATCACGTTTTCGCGCAAGGAACCGTAGAACAGCTGGCAATCCTGGCCGACATAACCTACTGCCGCCCGCCAATCCGAGGGATCCACTTGCGAGGCGTCCACACCATCGATAGCCAGCCGGCCTTCGCTTTGGCGGTAGAGTCGAGCCATGATTTTGAGCAAGGTGGACTTACCGCTGCCGATGTTGCCGAGGATCACGATCCGCTCGCCGGCCTTGATGTTCAGATTGATACTGTCCAGCGCCTTGGGCACGGCAATCGCACCGGGCATAGGGTAGGAGTAGCTGACCTTATGCAGGCTGAGGCTGCCGTCGAAACGCGGCGCCTGCAGAAACGTCGCGCCGGGGTCGCGCTCCAGGGGCAGGCTCATCAGCCTGTTCAAGGACTTCATGCCGGCCTTGGCTTGCTGGTAGCGCACGGCCAAACCGACCACCGCGCCCAGTGG
Organism: Pseudomonas edaphica; assembly: GCF_005863185.1. Taxonomy (GTDB): domain Bacteria; phylum Pseudomonadota; class Gammaproteobacteria; order Pseudomonadales; family Pseudomonadaceae; genus Aquipseudomonas; species Aquipseudomonas edaphica. The sequence continues at coordinate 6,313 of NZ_VBVZ01000005.1, read as the reverse complement.
TGCCAGCGAGCGGCCAGAGAGGATGACCACGCCGATCATCGCGCCCATGGTCAGCACACCCGCATGGATCAGGTAGACCCCCCAGAGCACGATCAATACTGTGACGATCTGCTGTACGAACATCACAAAGTTGGTGATCAGGCTCGACAGAAAACGGCTCTTCATCGCCGAGGCGGTGGCCAGCGCGCTGAAATCGTCCCAACGCTGTTGCATCACACCTTCGCCACGTGAAGCCTTCAGCGCTTCCAGACCTTCGAGGGTTTCGATCAACAGGCCCTGGCGTAAAGAAATTTCACGAATGTTTTCCTGCATATAGCGCGACAGCGGCCACTGGCAGGCGATGCTGAGTACCAAAATGACCGGTACCGCCAGAATGGGGACCAGCGCCAATGGCCCACCAATCAAGTAAATGATGCCCAGAAACAAGAGGCAAAATGGCAAGTCCGACAAGGTCGCCAATGTGGCGGACGTGACGAAGTCACGCACCGCCTCATACTCACGGAACTGGTTGGCGAAGGCCCCGGACGAACCCGGCTTGCTTTCCAGGCGCAACGCCATGACCTGGCGAAACAGCCGTGCACCGATGATCAGGTCAGCCTTTTTACCGGCCACGTCCAGCAGGTAGGCACGTATCTGTCTCGACGCGAACTCCAGGCTGACGGCAATCAAAACCCCGATGGCCATGGACCATAACGATACGTACGCATGCGTGGGTACCACGCGGTCATAGACGTTCATGGTGAAGAAGGTAATGGCCAGGGTCAGGATGTTGGCCAGCAGCGCCGCGAGTGCCGCGCTGTAGAAATAGAACCGGTAACGCCAGAGCACGGCAAACAACCAATGAGACTTGCCTTGGTCCAGCGACAGCAGGTCGTTGTCGTTGCGGGTGTCCAATTTCGGCACCACGCTGGTTAACAGGAAGTATCCAGAACAGTGTGCCTGCACCTGGGCCTCGCTCATCGTCACCTGGCCGTTATGCTCAGGAATAATGACGTCGTAGGTCACCTGGTCAGATTGCACGTTACGTTTTAGCAGGACGCAGTAGGTGCCGTCTTTACGTGCCTGAACGGCCGGAAACAGATAGTCGGACAGGTGGGGCAGCGGTCGCTGCACCCAGCCGGCCTTGATGCCGACCTGCTCAAGCATCCGCGTCGCCAAAGCCGGTGACAGGCGCTTGCCGCGGGGCAGGCCGGCGTATAGCACCGTTTCACTGACCTCCTTGTGATACAGCTCACACAGCGAGCGGATCGCCGACAGCAACGAGTCTGCCTGTTCCTCGGCACACTCGGTCATTTCAATCAAATCGTCGTTTCTTTTAATTTCTAAATCGGCAGGCATTACCAGGCTCCTGTACTACTGAAGCGTAAAAGCCTCGAAACGCGCGGGGCGTTTCGAGACCTGTCCGCCAACGAGGTTTAACGTTGACTCATGCCCATGTGACATTCACCGTTTGCTCGATCAGCAACTGACCTTTGTTTTCACCCACGCTGTTGTAAACATCGTAGGCGTGCCCATTGGAAAAAACGGTCGAACTTTTTGACGTGATCCACTCGCCGCTGTTTTTAACTTCAACGGTATTGTCGGAGGAACCATCGATTACCAACTGATGGCGTTTGACATCGCCGTCAGCCAGCCCGCTGCTGAAGTTTCTATTGTTGATTGCACTCAAACCGGCGTTCATATCCATAACGTCCTTGAGTTCCAGGGTCAGTTTGGCCTTGTTGGAGCCTTGCAGGTCGATTCGCTCGACATTGGACAGGCGCGACAGACCGACGCCGGACTCGATCATGCCCAAGCTGGCATTGGAAATGGTGGTCAGGTCAACAGCGGTCACATCGTGCTCAAACGCCAGCGTATCAATACCGTTACCGCCATCCACACGTGCCAACCGTCCGTGGGTGCCGGCACTGGCATTGAAGCCCGCCGCCAACTGCGTGAGGTTGTCCTGATTCAATACAATGACGTCATCACCCGATCCGGCATAGATGACATCTGTGCCGCCTTTGCCAAATAGGGTGTCTCTGCCGGAGCTACCCACGATGAAGTTGCTGTTTGCATCAGCAATCGCAACACCGTTAGATTCGATCCGCGTCGAAGGCTCTGCCCCTAGTGATGTGCCGCCCAGATACAACTTGCCGTTACCGGAATAGGACCCGACATAAATATCTGCCAGGCCGTCACCATTGAGGTCTACGCGCCCAGCTATCGAAGCACCGTCGGCCTGACCTCTGGGCACGACGGTACCTTGTTGGGAGGTCATGCTTTTAACGTTGATGGTCCCCGTGTCGGTCTTACCGAAGATAAGGTACGAATTGGAGTAGTCTCCGGTGCCTCCCTGGCCCGCTTTTCCGATGGAGTCGGTGCCATTATTCAGCGTATTGCCGTAGGTGGTGTATGCAAAATCGGCCAAGCCATCGCCGTTAACATCACCGACTCCGCGAATATCACCATAGGTTGTCGGTTGCGTGCTTCTCCAGGAGGTGTCCAAGGCGAATCCGCGGTTGTTGGATTGTAACCACGCAGCGTCCAGTTGCACGACACTTTGGGAGCCGCGTGCCTGAGATGCGCCGAACACCACAAATACGCCTCTGCCGTCATGCACTGCGACGTCCGCAAACCCATCGCCATTGACATCGCCTATTCCGCTGACGGCTTGTGCCTGGTTAGCGGCCAGCGCGTTAGTATTGGTTGACCAGGACACGTTTGCCGACTTGTTAATGTCTGCCCTGGCCGATTGGCCGAAAGTGATGCCTCGTGCTGTGACGATATCGCCAATGCCATCGCCATTAAAGTCACCGGCCGAAGTGACGTACTGTGCGCCACTGAAGGCAGCCGACGGTGCACCACCCACCTCATTTTGCGCTGCGCCAAAATTGAAGCCGTTTTGTACTTGACCTGTGGTGCCTGTCGTGCCAAAGCGAATACTAGACGTTGAATTCTGGCCATACGCTCCTGAACCACCTAACACCACATCCGCCAGGCCATCGCCATCGAGATCACCGGCGGAGGCTACAAAGCGTGCGGAGGTCAGGTTACTGGATACCCAGGTATCTGCCATTGAGCCTGCTCCCAGGTACAAACGAGCGGTGCCGTTGGCGGTACTGTTTCTATCGCCGTACATAGCGACAGTGTCATTGAAGCCGTCGCCGTTGGTATCGCCCACGCCCGCCTGGTGGTAAGTGAACACGCCATTGGCGTTGTTATAGAATTTGGGTCCAACAGCTTCGATCGTATTGCTACCGCGCAGAAGGGCACGCAAAAAACCGCCGCTGACGTCATAGCTGGCGCTGGAAATATCATCAAAGCCATCGCCGTCTACATCGCCTGCACCATCGACCGACCAAATAGATCCAACCGTGACCTCGGCAGGCGCTTTCGTGGGACCCGCAATGTCGACAGTTACCCGATTTGAGCTGACGCTGGCATTGGAGGCAGCGTCCTGAGCCTTGACATACAAAGTTTGTACACGGTTGGTCAGAAAATTGCTTTCAAATACCCAGGTTCCCGTTGACGACGCCTGGACTCTTCCAACCTCGGCTTCACGCCCATCGGCATTCAGGTGGTAGAGGATGACCGTAGCGTTGGCCTCTGCCGTGCCCGACAGGGTGGGTGTGTTATCACTGGTTTTGCCGCCAGTGAGGGCCAATGAGCGGGGCACCGTGGTGCCCTGTTCGGTCACCGTCATCAGGGTAATGACCGGTGCAAGCGGATCAATCGTATCGATCGTCAGACTGGTTGGCCGTGTGGTCTTGCTGGTGCCCAAGGCATTGATGATTTGAACCGTATAGTTGTGGGTGCCATCGGCCGTCACGGGAAGCAAGGCGGTCCAGGCTCCAGTGACACGATTGAGGTTGGCGACGGCGACCTGTGTGGTGCCTTCAAACACCACGACCTGCCCAGTCAGGCCGGCGCCAAGGGCGGTGCCATACAGTGTTGGCGTATTATCGTCGGTGGGTGTGCTGGTGGGTTGTCGCACATCGGCATCCCCAGGCACTGTCGGGACATTGTCAATGTAACCATCCACACTGACGTTATAGACCGTAGCCGGATTGCCAAGGTACTCGCCCGTAGCGGGCAGGCTTTCGCGACCGTTGGTACCGATTGCCACAGCACTGAAACGAGCAGCTTCCTGCGGCAAAGCACTGGTGAAGCTGAACGTACCGGTGGGGCTGGATGTCACATCCTGAACGGTGCCATCCGGGAACGTCAGTCGCACTTTCGTATTGGCAAGGGCCGTGCCCGTAATGGTTACCAGGCCAGTCCCTGCGTCGGTAGTGTTGGTGGTGAAAGTTGGCGCGTCCGGCGCCGGCAGCGGTGTAAAAGGGGCCAAAACAGGCACGCTCTGATTGCCTGCCGCGTCTTTGACGACAAGGGTGATATTGCCTGTGATGTTCTGCGCAGTGGTCCCGATCAGCTCATAATTGCCGTTCAGGTCGGCCGTCACTTCGTGAGGAATACCATCGGTCAACGTTATCGTGACTTTGCTGTTGGCCTCGGCAGTACCGTTGACCTTCACTGTACCGTTTGGTTGTGCTTGCACCAGGAAGGTCGGGGCTTGAGGCGGTGTTACGTCTATCGTGTTATCCGCGACAAAGTTAACCGTGGCTGTCGTGCCGGCATTACCCGCGGCGTCTGTAGCGGCGGCTTGCACCAAGCCATTAGGTTGCACACCGTTGCTGGTCAGTTCGAAGGTGCCATTGGCCCCTGCGGTAACTTGCTGCGTGGTGCCATCGGGCAGGATCACAGTGATCTTGCTGTTAGCCTCGGCGCTGCCACTGACCTTGACTTTGCCATCGGGTAACGTGACCGCCAGCAGGCCGGTCGGTGGGGCTGGCGGGGTGACGTCAACGGTATTGTCGGCGGCAAAGGTAATCGTGGCTTGCGCGCTGACATTGCCCGCCGCATCGGTAGCGGTTGCCTGCACCGCGCCATTGGGTTGCGCGGCGTTGCTGGTCAGCTCGAAGGCACCATTGGCCCCTGCGGTAACTTGCTGCGTGGTGCCATCGGACAGGATCACCGTGACCTTGCTGTGAGCTTCGGCGCTGCCACTGATTTTGACCTTGCCATCGGGCAATGTGACCGCCAGCAGGCCGGTCGGCGCGGCAGGAGGGGTGACGTCAACGGTATTGTCGGCGACAAAGTTAACAGTGACTGTTCCACTGGCATTACCCGCGGCATCCGTGGAAGTGGCCTGGATCGCACCGTTGGGTTGCACACCATTACTGGTCAGTTCGAAGGCACCATTGGGGCCTGTGGTGACCAGTTGTGTGGTTCCATCGGGCAAGATCACAGTGATCTTGCTGTTGGCCTCGGCACTGCCGCTGAGCTTGAGCTTGCCATCGGGCAAAGTGACCGCCAGCAGCCCGCTCGGCGTCGGCGGCGGAGTGACATCAATCGCGTTGTCTACGACAAAGTTGATCGTGGTTGTCATGCTGGCATTGCCCGCCGCATCGGTGGCAACGGCCTGGACTGTACCATTGGGCTGCGCGGTGCTGCTGATCAATTCAAAAGCACCGTTCAGATCGGCTGTAACTTGTTGCGTGGTGCCATCGGGCAGTCTCACAGAGATCTTGCTGTTGGCTTCGGCGTTGCCGTTGATCTTGACCTTGCCATCGGGCAACGTCACCGCAACCAGACCGGTAGGGGCGGCGGGTGGCGTGGTATCCACGGTGTTATTCGCGACAAAGTCAACCGAGGCTGCTGTGCCGGTATTACCTGCAACGTCCGTAGCGGCGACCTGCACCGTGCCATTGGGTTGCACACCGTTACTGGTCAGTTCAAAGGCGCCATTGGCCCCAGCGGTGACTTGCTGCGTAGTGCCGTCGGGCAGAATCACCGTGACCTTGCTGTTGGCCTCGGCGCTGCCGCTGATCTTGGCCTTGCCATCGGGCAAGGTCACCGCCAACAGGCCGGTCGGTGGGGCTGGAGGGGTGACGTCCACTGTACTGTCGGCGACGAAGGCAATCGTGGCTTGCGTACTGGCATTGCCCGCCGCATCGGCTGCAATCACCTTGACGGTGCCGTTGGGTTGAACGGTGTTGCTGGTCAACTCAAAGTGCCCGTTCGAATCGGTGGTGACTTGCCGCGTTGTGTTGTCGGGCAAGGTCACGGTGACCTTGCTGTTGGCTTCCGCGCTGCCGCTGAGTTTGAGCTTGCCGTCGGGCAAGGTCACTACAACCAGGTCGCTCGGTGCGGCTGGAGGGGTGACATCAACGGTATTGTCGGCAATAAAGTTAATCGTGGTTTTTGCGCTGGCATTGCCTGCGGCATCGGTGGCGATGACCTGGATCGCGCCGTTGGGTTGTACACCCGT
>NZ_VBVZ01000059.1 GCF_005863185.1 Pseudomonas edaphica | reverse complement strand
CCAACAGTGCGCAGTTCTCGGCGTTCCTGTTCAACCAGTTGGACGACTTGAACTGGGCGGGCTTCTACCTCAATCGCAATGAAGAACTGGTGCTTGGCCCGTTCCAGGGCCAGATCGCTTGCGTGCGTATTCCCTTCGGTCGTGGCGTCTGCGGTGCGGCGGCGGCATCCCGGCAAACCCAGCGGGTAGAAGATGTGCATGCGTTCCCAGGCCATATTGCCTGTGACAGTGCCTCCAACAGCGAACTGGTGGTGCCCTTGGTCAAGGATGGCCTACTGGTGGGTGTCCTGGATCTGGACAGCCCGTCGCTGGCCCGTTTTACCGCGCAGGACCAGGCGGGCATCGAGCAGTTGGCGGCGATTTTCCTGCGGTTGACCGACTGCTGATCCCGCAGGAGAGGGTCGGCCGCCGTTATTGGCTGTCCAGCTTATGCAGCTGCACTTGCAACGTCCTCTCCAGCTCCAGCATGAGTTTTTCCAGGGCCTTGACCCCCATGTCTATCGTGGGGCGCTCCTCGTTGCGGGCGCAGGCCAGCTCCAGTGCTTCGCATTGCGCGGCCAATGCACTTGCCTGGACGATGCGCGCGGCGCCCTTGATCTTGTGGGCTTGCTCAATGATCGCCTGGGGCGCTGCCTGGCGGGCCATCAAGGCCACCAGGTCCTCGCGGTCCTGACGGCTGCTGCTTAACAGTTGCGCAAGCAAACGCCGGCTCAACTGCGGGTCGCCTCCGGTCAGTGCGTCCAGGCAATCGAGTTCCAGCCGCTGGCCGCTGGATCGGGGTTTGATCTGCGCCAGTTGCTGCTCCAGTGCAGTGAGGCTGATGGGCTTGAACAGGCAGTCATTCATGCCCGCCTGCGCACAGCGAAGTTTCTCCTCGGGTTGGGCATTGGCGGTGAAACCGAGGATCACGCAGGGCACCTGCTGTTCTCGCTGCTCGTATTCACGGATCGAACGGCTCAGCTCATAGCCATTCATGATGGGCATGTTGCAATCGGCAATCACCAGGTCGAAGTGCTCCTGGCGCCAGGCCTGAAACCCGGCGGCGCCATGTTGGGCTGCCGTGAACTGGTGCCCGAGGTAACCTAATTGCTGGCACATCAGCAAACGGTTCGCCGGGTGGTCGTCCACTACCAGCACATTGAGCACCGCCGCGGCTGTCGGCGCCTGAGACTTGAGCTCGTCCAGCGCTTCAATGGGCTTGAGGCAGGTCATCTTCAGGCTGACCTGCACTTGAGTGCCCACCATTGGCACGCTGCTCAGGCTCAGTTGCCCACCCATCATCTCGCACAGGCTGCGACAGATCACCAGCCCCAGGCCCGCTCCGCTCCTGGCCAGGTGCCCGGAGTTGTCCGCCTGGGCAAAGGGTTCGAACAGGCGCAATTGGTCGTCCCGGCTGATGCCGATGCCTGTGTCCTCGACCACCAGCTTCATCTGCACCTCTTGGGGCTGCTCGGTGGCTTGCACCTGCACCTTGATCTTCACCTGCCCGCGCTCGGTGAACTTGATCGCGTTGCTGACCAGGTTGGACAGCACCTGCTTGAAGCGCAGCGGGTCTATCAGCACGGCGGTGTTGTCGAGGTTGGGGTCGAATTCGAGTAACAGGCTGAGGGTTTTCTGGCGGGCCAGACCATCGAAGACGCGCACCACCGATTCGATCACTTCGCGCAGGTTCACGCGCTCGGGAGCCAGGCTCAGGCGGCCGGATTCGATACGTGCAATGTCGAGGATATCGCCGATCAGCTCCAGCAGGTCCTTGGCCGAGTTGTAGGCCACTTCGATAGCCGGACGGTCGAGATGGCCCTGATCGGCGCGCTTGAGCGTCAGTTCCAGCATCCCGATCACGGCATTCATCGGCGTGCGGATTTCATGGCTCATGGTGGCGAGGAAGGTGCTTTTGGCGCGGTTCGCCTCGTCGGCGCGTTCCTTGGCAGTGCGCAACTCGTCGAACAGTTGGCGCCGGTCACTGATATCGATCCAGCCACCGATGATGCCCTGGACTTCGCCGTCCGAGTCGCGATAGGGCAGGATCCAGTGGTAGATCGTGAGTTTTTTGCCGTGAATGTGCAGGGTGCGATCAAGGATCAGCGGAGTGCCTTCCACCACCACCCGTTGGTAGTCGGCATGGTACTGCGCGGCTTCAGGCGCCAGGGCCATGTCCATTTGCACCACACTCTTGCCGATGACCTCTTCGCGTTTGACCCCGAACACTTGCAGGTAGCTGTCATTGCAGGTCTGCAACAGGCCCTTGCGATCACGCACATAGATTGGGTGCGGTGTTTCATTGACCAGTGCGCGCATGAACTCGAACTGGTCATTGAGGGCGCGCTCGGCCATTTTGCGGTGCTTGATCTGGCGGCGCATGTAGGCGTTCCAGGTCAGGGAAATCAGCAGCAGCAACCCGGTGCCAATGATGATTTGCGCAATCAGTTGGTGGTAATTGCGCCAGTAACTGTCCGAGGCTGGCGTGTAACCGCGCCAGCGGCTGTTGATCACGCCCATTTCGTCCGGGGCAATGCTCAGCAGCGCCTTGTCCAGGATTGAGCTCAGTTCGACGGCACCGCGCGGCGTGGCCAGGGCGAAGGTGGCGGGCAGCGTGCCAATGCTGGCGCTGATCTGCAGTTTGTCCTGGAACACCTGGGAGGCCAGGAAATAGTTGGCGATGACCAGTGAATTCACGGCCCCGTCCACGCTTCCCTGAGCCAGCATTTCAGAGGCCTTGAAGGTATCGCTGACTTCCACCAGGCGAATCTGTGGGAAGTTTTCTTGCAAGGTTTTTTCCAGCGGGTTACCGAGGGTGATTGCCAGGCGCTTGCCTGCCATCTGCTCCAGGTTTGTGGCCGCGTCGGGCTCCTTGCGGGTCAGCAGGACGTAGGAGTTTTCCAGGTACGGGCGGCTGAAGCTGAGCTGAACCTCGCGTTCGGTGCTGGGGACGATGGCCCCGATGATATCGGCTTTACCAGTGGTGAGCTGCTCGATCATCGTGCTGACTTCGCGACTGCGCTGTATTTCAAAACGCAGGCCGGTGCGCAGGCGGATCAGTTCCAGCAGGTCGGCGGTAATACCGCGAAAGTTGCCGTCGGCATCGAAGAACGTCAGCGGCGCGAACGTCTCATTGACCACGACTTTTACCACCGGGTGATCTTTGAGCCAGCGCTCTTCACGCTGGGTCAGTTGCAGTTTCTTGTCGGTCAGCAAGATGTCGCTGCCGGCGCTCCAGCGCTTGGCAATGCTGTCTCGTTCATTAACGGGGACGGCCGTCAGCACCGCGTCGACGATGCTCTGTAGAACCTCCTGATCGTGACGCAAGGCGAAGCTGAACCCATAGGCTTCATGCTTGCCGAAGTTGGCCATGTGGATATTTTTGAGGTAGCCCTTGTTGATCATGTAATGGGTGGAAATAGTGTCCCCCAGAAACACATCCGCCTGATCGAACGCCACGGCATTGAGCGCGTTTTGATAGGAAGGAAAGGCGCGGATATCCGCCTGCGGGTATAACTTTTCCACTTCGTTCAGCGGCAGGTAGTGATAAACAAGGCTCAAGCGCAGGCCGGCCAGACCATCGCTTAAACTGCGCGTTTCACCTTCGCGGGTCACCAGTACGGGCTGGTCCACCGCATACGGCTGCGACAGGATGAGTTTCGGGTTGGCGGCCTCAAAGCCATTGGATGAGCCCAGCAGGTCGATTTCCCCGGTTTCCAGCGCATGGATCGCGGCGTCTCGTGTCGGATAACGCAATACCTTGACGGGCAGGGCCATGGCTTTGGCCAGCAGCCCTGCGTAATCGGCGGTCAGGCCTTCATAGTCGCGACCGCTGGAGGTGAGGTCGAAGGGCGGATAGTCGGGTGCCGAGGTGCCCAGTACCAGCTCGCGTTTGTACATTAGCCACTGGCGCTGGGTCTTATCCAGCTGAATATCGAGTTGAACGGTACCCGCGCGGCTCAATAAGGTGAAGTGTTCCGGTCCGATTTGAGGGGCCGCGGGCACGGTAGTGCTCAAGCACAGGCCGGCCAATAATATAATCAGATAGTCCTTTATACGCCTTGGCATCCGCTTTCTCACACTAGCGCGTTTCGTTTTGCCATCTCGATAAGTTCTACCAAGGACTTGGCTTTAAGTTTTTGCATCAGCCTTTTTTTGTAGGTACTTACTGTCTTGTTACTTAGAAACATACCTTTGGCGATTTCTTTGTTTGTACGACCTTGTGCAAAAAGTTGCAGCACCATCAGTTCCCGGTCGTTCACGGCCTTGAATAATTCAAGTTCCAGTGCGTCCTTGCTGTCGGCGCCATTGGAATTGAGTGCCTGGCTGGGGAAGTAGTTGTAGCCAGACAGTACCGCACGAATGGCACTCAGCAGTTCGCTCAGGTCGCCTTCCTTGCACACATAGCCGTCTGCGCCCGAGCGCATGCAGCGGGTGGCAAACAACGTCGGGCTCTGGGCCGTCAGGATCAGGGTTTTCATCGAGGTGTTCATCGCGTTGAATCGGCAGAGCACTTCGAGGCCGTCGAGTTTTGGAATACTGATGTCCAGGATGATCAGGTCGGGCAGGCATTCGCGAACCATTTGTATCGCGTCACAACCGTTGTCCGTTTCGCCAACGATTTTATAACCTTCGTGTTCCAGCAACATGCGAATCGCCAGCCTGATAACCGGGTGATCATCAATGATAAAAACCGTGTTCATAATCATATTCCATGCAAGTGCAAATAAAGCGGGCACATTAGCTCAGAAGAAGAGGGAGGAGGACGAGCGTTGGGGGGAGTAGATATAAAACAGGAGAATTCCTACATAATAAAAGGTAACGACCTACGGTTCGATAAGGCTTTGCGTCGTCGGATGTAAGTAATAGTTGGATCAGTAAGCCTTGGAGCCGTGCCAGGGATTCGGCGATGGTTTTGCGGCGATTGTTTACCGGTGAACGGTGTTTATAGTCCTACAGTTATAACGAGAGCAGTGGCTCAATCAACTCTGTCAGTGCATCTTTATTCAGGGGCTTCAATAAATAACCAAGCAGGGGCAGCCCGCGCCGCCGGGCCTGGAGTGTCAGGTTGGACAACTCTGTTGCGGGCAGCCCGCTCAACAGGATTGCGCCGGTGATGAAGTGTTGGCGGCTGGCAATGTCTACCAGTTCCAGCCCAGGCAGGTCAGGCAGGCATTGATCGCACAGCATCAAGTCAAAGGGGCGGGTGGCGCAAGACATCGAGCGGATCGCCTGCTCGGCATTTTCCGCAAGGGTCAGTTGTTCGAAACCGAAGCTTTTGAGCAGGCACTGCGTGGCCAGGAGTTGAAAGGGATGATCCTCCACCAATAGGATTCGAAGACGGGGTATGGGCATAGAAGGCACATGGCTCAGTCAGAGGGGCGTGACGTAGGAATTGCGTGTCAGGTTCGCAAGAAGCGTGCGCGATTATTCCTCGAGCGGATGTGCGAATTCGATCAGGCCGCTCTGTTCCCGTCGTAGGTAAAGTCTGTACGGGACGCAGGCGGCATAACCTAAGGTTTTACTGTGGGCTGGAACGCCCGGTCATCTCCCGTGCCATTTCGGTGGCGTAGCTGTCGGTCATGCCGGCGATAAAGTCGATCATGCGCAGAAACGAAGCGTGCAGCGACCAGGCTGGGTTCGGCGCGCTGTTGCCCAGCAAGTCAAGGATGCGTCGGTTCTTGAACGACGGCGTACGCCCGCCATGCTGCTCCAGGGCGGCACCGCAAAACGCGTTCAACAGGATTTCCAGGGTGGTGTAGGCGCCGATCTCGTGCAGGGTCTTGCGTTTGTCCTGGAAGATTTTTTTGCGCGCCATGTCCTTGGCGTCCAGTACACAGCGCTTGGCCGGGCCGTGCATGTGTTCCACCAGGTCGCCTGGCAGCGTGCCGGCGAGCAATGCGTCCTGCTGCTCGACGAAGGCGCGTGCCGCCGCATTGGTCAGGTGCTCGATGGCCTTGCCGCGCAGGATCGCCAGCTTGCGCCGGCGTGAATCCTGCGGGCCCAGTTGCCGGTAGGTCTGGGGCAAATCATCACCCACCAGATCGAGCAGCAGCGACTCGACTTCGGCATATTCGAGCAGCTCCATTTCCAGGCCGTCTTCGAGGTCGATCAAGGCGTAGCAGATATCATCGGCCGCCTCCATCAGGTAGACCAGCGGGTGACGGGCCCAGCGTTGCTCTTCCAGCTGGGGCAGGCCGAGCTTGTGGGCGATCTGTTCAAGGATCGGCAACTCGCTCTGATAACAACCGAACTTATGCTTCTTGTAGCCCAACGAATCCGCGTGACGGGCGGTCCAGGGGTACTTCAGGTAGGTGCCGAGGGTGGCGTAGGTCAGGCGTGTGCCGCCGTCGAACTGATGGTATTCCAGCTGGGTGAGCACCCGGAAACCTTGGGCGTTACCTTCGAAATTGAGGAAGTCATTGCGCTCGGCCGTGCTCATGTCATCCAGCCAGCCGCGTCCGGCTGCCTGTTGGAACCAATGGCGAATAGCATCTTCACCCGAGTGACCGAACGGCGGGTTGCCGATGTCATGGGCCAGGCAAGCCGATTGCACCACCATGCCCAGGTCGCTTGGCTCGCACCAGTCGGGCAGGGCGCTGCGCAAGGTTTCGCCGACACGCATGCCAAGGGAGCGGCCGACGCAGCTGACTTCCAGGGAGTGGGTCAGACGTGTATGGATATGGTCGTTACTGGACACCGGGTGCACTTGAGTCTTGCGGCCCAGGCGGCGGAACGCGCCGGAGAAAATAATCCGATCGTGGTCTTTGTGGAACGGGCTACGGCCGAGTTCTTCCGGGCTGTGCAGGGGTTTTCCAAGACGTTCGCGGGTAAGCAGGGTGGGCCAATCCAAGGCGGTTACTCTCCGTGCGGTGAATGACCCTCCCAGCTTCCCGGTTCAGCGCGGCATCGGCAAGCAAAAATCTACAGGCCCGCCGCATCGATATCGATTAACAGCAAGCGCTGACCGTTATCGAAGAATTGTCCGGCGGTGAGGCAGTACTGGTTGGTGGTGGCATCGCGGTAGGTCGACGACAGCGTCAGGCGCCGCTCCTCCCAGCCTTCGGCGAGCAGGTGATAGAAATACGGCCGCCATGACCAGTTGTGGCCCAGGTAGCGGCTGTCGGCCTGCCAGGCGTCCTGGCGCCACTCGAAGTTGGGCGTCAGCTGGGTGCCATGGCGGTCGCACTGGTAAAAGCGCAGCAGCCACGGGAAGTCCGGCAATTGGGGCAGATGATCAAGCGGCGCGCGGTCCTGTGCCCAGCGTTGGAGGATGCTCATCAGCTCGGCCAATTGCACGCGCAACTGCATCACACGGCCACGCTCGGCGAGTTTGTGTTGCACGTAAACCCCGCGCAGTTGGGCAAAGCGCGCGACGAACGCATCGGCCGCAAACCAGTCCAGTTGGGCCTGGGCAAACAGATAGCCCTGCACATAACGTGCGCCGCACTCCAGGGCAAAATTCAGTTGCGCCTCGGTTTCCACGCCCTCGGCGATGATCCAGCAGCCGGTTTTTTCGGCCATTTGCGCCAGTGCCCGCACCACGTCACTGCTCGGCCCGCCTTTGGCGGCTTCCTGGAACAGGCGCATGTCGAGCTTGAGAATGTCCGGCTGCAGCGCCAGTACGCGGTCAAGTTGCGAATAGCCGGCGCCGAAGTCATCGATGGCGATGCGTGCGCCAGCGTCGCGATAGCGTGCGACCACCTCGGCCAGGCGCTGGATGTCGCCGCCCAGCTCGGTGATTTCAAACACAATGCGCCGCGGATCGACATTGTGCGCCTGCACTTGTTTCAGGCTGGGCAAGGCTTGGCCAGGGCGCAGGCGGTTGATCCAGCGCGGTGAGATATTCAGGCTCAGAAACCAGTCGGCGGGTGCTTCATGCAGGCGGCTCAAGGCGTTTTCGCGGATCTGCCGGTCCAGACGGCGCAGGGCCACACCCGGTGTGCGTGGGTCGGCAAACAGCGGGCCCACCGACTGCAAGTGACCATCGGCCTGACGTAGGCGGCCCAGGGCCTCGACGCCGGCAATGCGCCCGGTGGCGGTGTCGATGAATGGCTGGAAACAGGCGAGCGGTTGCCCGTCGATCACGGGGCCTCCTTAAGAGAGCTGGCGAAAAAAGGCCCGGCCCTCAGTGACGAGGGCCGGGCCGATTCTGTTTGCAAGAATGCAGCCAGCCAGCTTCAGCCTTTACGCTGCATGGCCAATTTGATCAGCGGGATCAAACCGGCACCCAGCCGCACCAGGCGCGTCAGGCTGCTGATGCCGCCGCCCTTGGCGCCCTTGCCGGTGAAAAAGCCCATCAGGGTCACCGCCGCCACGCCCCACAGCGGCGCGTGCTTGATGCCCAGGCTGTCTTGCCAGTTGTGGCGCATGTCGCGCATTTTGTTCAACGGCGCCATCAGTTGCTGGGACTCGTGACGGATCTCCTGGCGATGCATTTCCATGCGCAGGCGAATCAACGCCTTGCGCATTTCCCGGCGCGAGGTGTTTTGCGGGATTTCAGTCATGCTCATGGCAGCAGGCGCTCCCGATCATTGGCCAGCTCTTCGAGGGTGGCGTGGAAGGGCGTGGACTCATCGAACACCGCCGCTTTCAAGCGCACCCCGCAGAAGGCCGCGGCCAGGCTGTAGAACACGCAAAGGCAGATAATCCCGGTGAGACGATAGCCGGTGTCCCACACCAGAATCATCACCAACGTCGACAACCCCACCAGCAATAACAGCGCAAACACCAGCGCCAAGCCTGCAAACAGCAGCAGGCTCACGGTGCGGGCCTTCTGTTCCTGCAACTCGATGCCAAATAATTCGACGTGGCTGTGCAGCAAGCCCAGAACGGCTGCGCCCAGGCGTCGTGAAGTGGAACTGGTGCCCGTGGACGAGCCGGTTTCGCCGATAGACATGATAGTTAGCGCCTTGTAGCCAGCAGACCGATCAAAAAGCCCACGCCGGCGGCAATGCCTACAGACTGCCAAGGGTTGGCCTGCACGTAATCTTCGGTGGCCGTGACCGCCGCCTGGCCGCGTTCACGCAGGGAATCTTCGGTCAGTTGCAGGGTTTCACGGGCTTTGAGCAGGCTTTCGTGAATCTTGCTGCGCAGCTCATCGGCCTGGTCACCGGCCAGCACGGCGGTATCGTCGAGCAACTTTTCGGTGTCACTGACCAGGGTTTGGAAATCCGCCATCAGTATTTCTTGAGCAGTCTTTGCAGTTCTTCTGGCCATGGGTATCTCCGTGATTGGCTGATCTGTTTGGTACGTGTGGTTTCGAGTCACCGGTTTCGGTGAAGGTTCACTTCAATTGTCTGGTACAGCTTTTGCTTTGCCTTGGTGCGCAGGCCCTGGGGCTTGCGCCGAGTCGGGGCGGATCGAGGCCAATGCCTGGAAAAACCTTACCCTAAATCACACAAACTCGCGGAAAAACCCTGTCGGCAACGGCCCATTGTGTTGATCGCTGCGCTAAAGCGGTTCACGCCCTCTCAAGAGGGGCGGTGCCGGTGGTGCCAATTTAGTGCGCGCAACCCTGGCTTGAACCGCTTTGGTGCTTTTTGCCTTGAATGCAGGCCTGCCAACCTCCATGGAAAATTTGCAAAGCGCAGTGGACACCCTCGTCCACAGCTCCAATACCCTGTTTATCCTGATTGGTGCGGTCATGGTCTTGGCCATGCACGCCGGCTTCGCGTTCCTGGAAGTCGGCACCGTGCGCCAGAAAAACCAGGTCAACGCCCTGTCGAAAATCCTCAGTGACTTCGCCATCTCGACCCTGGCTTATTTCTTTATAGGCTATTGGATCTCCTATGGCGTGAGCTTTATGCAGCCGGCCGCGGTGATCAGCGCCGATCACGGCTATGGCCTGGTGAAGTTCTTCTTTCTGTTGACCTTCGCGGCAGCGATCCCGGCGATCATTTCCGGCGGCATTGCCGAACGCGCCAAGTTCGCCCCGCAGCTGTGTGCCACCGCGCTGATCGTGGCGTTTATCTACCCGTTTTTCGAAGGCATGGTGTGGAACGGCAATTTTGGCCTGCAAGCCTGGTTGCTCGCGCGCTTTGGCGCCAGCTTCCATGACTTTGCCGGTTCCGTGGTGGTGCACGCCATGGGCGGCTGGCTGGCGCTGGCGGCGGTGCTGCTGTTGGGCCCGCGCAACGGGCGCTACAGGGAAGGGCGGCTGGTCGCGTTTGCGCCTTCGAGCATTCCGTTCCTGGCGTTGGGTTCGTGGATTCTGATCGTCGGCTGGTTCGGCTTTAACGTGATGAGCGCGCAAACCCTCAACGGTGTCAGCGGCCTTGTCGCCGTCAACTCACTGATGGCGATGGTCGGCGGTACGGTCGCGGCCTTGGTGATCGGCCGCAATGACCCTGGCTTCCTGCACAACGGCCCGCTGGCAGGGCTGGTGGCGATTTGCGCCGGCTCCGACCTGATGCACCCGGTGGGCGCGCTGGTCACGGGCGTGGTCGCGGGTGGGCTGTTCGTGTGGTGCTTTATTGCCGCCCAGGATCGCTGGAAGATCGACGACGTGCTGGGCGTATGGCCGCTGCATGGCCTGTGTGGTGTGTGGGGCGGCATTGCCTGCGGGATCTTTGGCCAGACCGCATTCGGTGGCCTGGGCGGCGTCAGCCTGATCAGCCAGTTGATCGGCACCGCGCTGGGCGTGGCCGTGGCATTGGGCGGCGGCTTGCTGGTATACGGCGTGATCAAGCGCGTGCACGGGCTGCGTCTGAGTCAGGAGCAGGAGTATTACGGCGCGGATCTGTCGATTCACAAAATTGGTGCGGTCAGCCAGGATTGATCGACTGTCTGGCAACAGGCTGGCCCGCTCGCCACAGTCAGGTGGGTGGGCTTAGAATGGTTGCCTGTTTTTGATCGGGTCCATTCGCCATGCTTCCTGAATGCCAGTTGTTCGGCACCCTGGGTTGCCATCTCTGTGAGCTTGCTGAAGCCGAAATCATGCCGCTCGTCGAGGGCGGGTTGCTGGTGGAGTTGGTGGATATCACTGACCCCGATGACCTCACTGAAGTTTACGGGCTGCGCATCCCGGTGCTTCGGCGCGCCGATACAGGCGCGGAGCTGGATTGGCCATTCGAGGCCGAACAGGTGGTCAACTTCCTTAAATAGCGCGAGCCCGGTGGCTTGCCGACCACCAGGCTTTGGCTGTTCAAGCGTTTTAAGTGTTCTCCAGACCGCAGCGCTCATGCGCGATCAAGTCATCGTGGGTTTCGCGCCGCCGTATCAATTTGGCGTGTGCTCCCTCCACCAGCACTTCTGGTGGGCGGCCTCGGGAGTTGTATTGGCTGGCCATGCTCATCCCATAAGCACCACATGAGAAAATCGCCAACAAGCTTGCGTCCTCCAGTACGGGCAAGGGCCGGCCTAATGCGAAGTGATCGCCGGTTTCACAAATGGGGCCAACAATGTCGACCTCTTCCAGAGGCGCGGCTCCCGCCTCACGGACGCTCTCGCTCAACGCCGTCCAATGGCCGGAAAAGTCGCCAAATCGGGTTGGCCAGATGACGTGATTCGCGCCGTATAAAGTGGGGCGCAGCAGGACGTTCATACCCGCATCAACAATCGCAATCTTGCGATCCCAGCCTTGTTTGATGTACTCGACCGTGGTGAGTAAAACGCCCGCGTTCGCGCTGATCGAACGGCCCGGCTCAATGATGAAGCGCAGACCTAGGCGTTTCAGTTCTTGCAGACGCCCACAAATATGCGATCCCGTTTCAGTCAATGAACAGACGGGATTGCTTTCGGTGCTGTATTGCGCTGGAAACCCACCGCCGATATTGATGAACTCAATCGGGCAGTCAGCGGCCTGAAGCCGGTTGACCATTTCTTCAATCTTGTCGAGGGCAGACAAGTAGGTGTGGGCCGATGGGATCGGGGACCCGAGATGTATATGGATGCCAACGACATCGACGCTCGCGTAACGCTTTGGGGTAAACAGTTCATAGGCGCGTTCAATCGGTATGCCAAATTTCGTCTGGCGGCCGCCAGTGGCCGTTTTCTCATGGGTACCGGCATCCACCACATCCGGATTGACCCGAATGGCCACCTTTACACGCTTGCCGGCCGCCGACGCTACCGCATCCAGGCGCAGCAGCTCTGCCTCGGACTCCACATTGAAAAGGAATACGCCCACGTCAACGGCATAGCTGATTTCTTCGTGGGACTTGCCGACACCCGCGAACACTATCTTGTCTGCGGTCACGCCTGCCATCAGTGCCCGGTACAGTTCACCGCCACTGACCACATCGAGGCCGGATCCTTGGTCGACCAAGAGCTTGAGGACGCTGAGATTGCTGCAGCTTTTAACCGAGAAACAAATCAAAGGCGCCAGTGCAGAAAATGCGTTTTGTAGTACGGCATAGTGATTTTTCAGCGTCTGTGCTGAATAGAGATAAACAGGGCTGCCGTGCTGTTCGACAATGGCACTTACATCCACTTGCTCTACATGTAAATGGCCGTTGATAAAATTAAAATGGTCCATCTTCCTACCTCGATTGGATGACTCCGACTAAACGCACTGACAACTTTCTCGGCGCAGACGATGCAAGTGTGCATGGCGAAAAAATAAAGAAAAAATATCAAAATGATGGCCATCTATTCATTTCTGATATGGTTCGACCCATTCAATTCAGCGCGTGGGTGTGCTCATGAATTTCAGTTTTCGCCATGTGGAAGTGTTCTGGGCGGTCATGACCACCGGCAGTGCGACCGCTGCCGCGGCATTGCTGCATACCTCGCAGCCCACTATCAGCCGCGAGCTGAGTCGTTTTGAAACTTTGACTCAGTTGACCTTGTTCAAACGCGCGGGCGCGAAACTGATTCCCACCGAGCATGGCCTGATGCTCTTCGATGAAGTTCAGCGCAGCTATGTGGGCCTGGCTCGCGTCAAGAACGCCGCTGAGGCCATCCGGCACTTTCGCCATGGGCAAATTTCGCTGACCTGCCAGCCTGCGTTTTCGAATGCCTTGCTGCCAAAGGTCTGCCAGGATTTTTGTATTAAGTTCCCGGGTGTCAGCATCAATGTCACGCCGCAGGAATCTCCTGCCCTGGAAGAGTCACTGACGGCTCAGCGTTATCATTTGGGGCTGACTGAAACCCTTGAGACACCACCTGGAACCCACAGCGAAACCTTGTTAAACCTTGATGTGGTGTGTGTATTGCCTTCTCATCATGTGCTCAATGCAAAAGCAGTCCTCACGCCAGAGGACTTCATTGGGCAAAACTTTGTTTACCTTGCGGCGGATGACCCCTACAGGATCAAAACCGACGCGATCTTTCAGCAGGCGGGCATTGAGAGACGGCTGGTGGTCGAAACGCATAACGCCAGCGCTGTGTGTGCGACCGTAAACCTGGGTGTGGGCGTAGCAATCGTCAATCCGCTCACCGCTCTGGACTATGTAGGCAGAGGTTTGCAGATCCGACGTTTTTCCCATTCGATTTCTTACTGTGTGAGTGTCGTGCGGCCGTTGCACCGCCCTGAATCGTCCAGCGTCATTCACTTTGTGGATGTGCTGCGCAGCCATTGTCAGCGCATAAGTGCTCAGTTGCAGAACCTCTGAGCAGGCCCACTGGTCGCGCACGGGTGGTCTTGATTGCACAGGCGCGTTTTCGCGATGGCGAGTTTCCGAATATTAAGTTACTGTATGTTTGTACAGCGATTGAATAGAGGGAACGCCCGTGGTGAATGTTGAACAACTGAAAAGCAGCGTCAATCGCATGTCCGCCGACGTCGTGCGCGACGCGGTGAATGAGCTGCGCCTCGACGGCCTGGTCACGGAAGGCAAGACGCCGTTTAACAAAGTGCATTTCAATACCTGCTTTGCCGAGATCGAGGCGTTGTTCCAGCGCGCCGGTTACCACAAGCAGTTGGACGTGGTGGGTTACCAGGGCTTGTTGTACGCGCTCTACGATCCCGGCCGCTGGGAAGCGGTGGACGTGTTGCGCTGGCTCAAGGAATTTACCGAGGCGGCCAGCGCCTCGCCGGTGTTGCGAGCGCAATTGGCCAAGGCCTGAGATCCGCCCTAGGCCCAATCGCGTTCCATGCGGGATAATGCCTGCCGGTTTATCCAGGTTTCGAGCATTGCATGTCCACATCCGCTTTCTCTGCTTCCCAGCATCAAGCCAGCACCTTGTACCTGCCGCCCGGCCCCTGGGCGACGGTGCTCGATTGCCTGTGCGAGCACTTTCCGGCGATCAGCCGTGAACACTGGCTGGACCGCGTCGCCCGTGGCCGCGTCTTGGACATCAATGGCCAGCCGATCAGCCTGGACCTCGCCTACAAGGAAGGCCTGTGCATTTATTATTTCCGCGAAGTGCCGAATGAGAAGGTGATCCCGGTTCAGGAAAGCATCCTGTATGCCGATGAGCACTTGGTAGTGGCCGACAAACCACACTTTCTGCCGGTGACCCCGGCCGGCGAATACGTCGAGCAAACCCTGTTGCGCCGCCTGATTCGTCGCCTGGATAACCCCGCGCTGGTGCCCCTGCATCGCATTGATCGGCACACGGCGGGGCTGGTGCTGTTCTCGGCCAACCCGCAAACCCGGTCGGCGTATCAACAGCTGTTTCCCACACGGCGCATCGATAAATTCTACGAAGCCATTGCCCCGGCCTTACCCGACCTGACCTTCCCGCTGGTGCATAAAAGTCGCCTGGTCGATGGCCAGCCGTTCTTTCGCATGCAGGAAGGGCCGGGCGCCAGCAACACCGAAACGGCGGTGCAAGTGCGCGAGAAAAATGGCGATCTGTGGCGCTACGGCCTGTTCCCCGTGACCGGCAAGAAGCACCAGCTGCGGGTGCACATGACGGCGCTGGGGGCGAGTATCTGCAACGACCCGTTCTACCCCGATGTGCTCAAGGATGCCGAGGACGACTACGCCAACCCACTCAAACTGCTGGCCCAGGGCGTGCGCTTTATTGACCCGGTGACCGGTGAACAACGCCATTTTCGCAGCCGCATCACCCTCGACTGGTAACCGCCAGAAACGACAAGGCCCGCACATGGCGGGCATTGTGGGCAAACGCTTAAGACTTACAGGTCTTTAACGGTGCGAACCTGATCCTTGTTGATACGGGTCTGCTTGCCGTCAAGTTGTTCGAACTCGTAGAAGCCCGAAGCCTTGTCGTATTTAGGGGTGTCGACGGCCTGGATTTCGCGACCGTCATTCAGGGTGATCACTGTAGGCGAAGCGCAACCGGCGAGAGTGGCGAGGCCCAGTGCAAGCATGAGAGCGGCGATGGTCCGTTGAGTCATGAGTTTGTCTCCAAGAGAATTCTTTTAAATAGCTGACCTTGTGACGCGCATGGCGTCGACAAAGTTCCTTGTGCGAGGTTCATTCTGACACGCCAGACCCAGGGTGCAACAGCTCGGGTGTATTCAGATTGGCCAGGCGTGGGTCGTCAGCTTGGCATTCCAGGCCCACACCGCCCAACTGCAGGAATATCTTGCGCGGGCTGCGCTCACCGGCGTCCCATGCCTGTTGTACCTGGGTTTTGAGGTGGGTGGGGATGATGCAGATCAAGGGTTCCCAGAACTCGCCATGGCGTACCATCACCGGCACCTGCGGGTTGCGGTGTGCCGTCTCACACAAATCGGCCAACAGTCCCACGTCGATGTTGGGTACGTCACACGGCAGTATCAGCACATGCGCATGGCGCGCGGCGGCCAGGCCCGCGCGGATGCCCGCCAGCGGGCCGGGGAAGTCCGGGCTGTCGTCGCTCACCAACTGGTCGGCATAGGGCGCGTACTGCTCATGGTTGCGGTTGCACGAGATGATCAGGTCATTGGTCAGCGGTCGGGTCAGGCGCTGCAAATGTGCAACCAATGGCTGGCCGTGCCAGGGCAGCAGGCCTTTGTCCTGGCCGCCCATGCGTTGGCCACGGCCGCCGGCCAGCAGCAGGATCGAACAAGGCAGGGGCGAAGAATCAAGCGACATGGTGGTTCCGCAGCGGCAGGCAAATAGGGGCCTGTGATATAACATCGGGCTGTTCATTCGACAACCGGACCAAGCCATGAAAGCCAAGGCTGATGCGCCCTTCGTACCCCTCAATATCGCTGTGCTGACTGTCAGCGACACCCGCACCCTGGACACCGACACCTCCGGCCAGGTCTTCGTCGATCGCCTGGCCGCCGCCGGCCACAACCTGGCCGAGCGCGTGCTGCTCAAGGACGACCTGTACAAAATCCGCGCCCAGGTCGCCCACTGGATCGCCGAAGACGTGGTGCAAGTGGTGCTGATCACCGGCGGCACCGGCTTCACCGGCCGCGACAGCACGCCCGAAGCCGTCAGTTGCCTGCTGGACAAGCAGGTCGATGGTTTTGGCGAGCTGTTCCGCCAGATCTCCGTGGCTGATATCGGCACCTCCACCGTCCAATCACGCGCCCTGGCCGGCCTGGCCAATGGCACGCTGGTGTGTTGCCTGCCGGGTTCGACCAACGCGGTGCGCACCGGTTGGGATGGCATCCTTGCCGAGCAACTGGATAACCGCCACCGCCCGTGCAACTTTGTGCCGCACCTGAAGCAGGCCGAACCCTGCGAATCCCGTGGATAAGCCTGGCAAGTCCGGTGCACTGATGCCGGTGGAACAAGCGCTGCAGCAACTATTGGACATGGCTGAAGCAACGCCGATTCGCGAGCACGACGTGCAGCCCTTGGCCGAGTGTGATGGCCGCGTATTGGCGCAAGATTTGGTCTCCACCCTCGACCTGCCGCCCTGGCCCAACAGCGCCATGGACGGTTACGCCCTGCGCCTGTCGGACTGGACCGGCGAGCCGCTGCCCGTGAGCCAGCGCATCTTCGCCGGCCAGGCACCGCAGCCACTGGCGGCCGGCACTTGCGCGCGCATCTTTACCGGCGCGCCCGTGCCCGAAGGCGCCGATTGTGTAGAGATGCAGGAAAACGCCGTGGTCCACGCCGACGACCGCGTGAGCTTCACCGAGCGCTTGCGGGCCGGCCAGAACATCCGCCCCCAAGGCCAGGAAACCACGGTCGGCGAGTTGGTGCTAAACGCAGGCACCCGGCTTGGCCCGATAGAGCTGGGCCTGGCTGCTTCCCTCGGGCATGACTGTTTAAGTGTGGTGCGCCGGGTACGCGTGGCCGTGCTGTCCACCGGCGATGAACTGATCGAACCCGGCCTGCCGCTGGGGCCGGGGCAGATCTACAACAGCAACCGGCGTGTGTTGTGCAGCTGGCTTGTGCGCATGGGCTGTGAAGTGATCGATGCCGGGATTCTTCCGGATGACCTGGAAAAGACCCGCACACGCCTGGCAAGCCTGGGCAGTGTCGACCTGATCCTGTCCACCGGCGGTGTCTCGGTCGGCGAGGCGGACTTTCTCGGCATCGCCCTGCGCGAAGAGGGCGAACTGGCCCTGTGGAAACTTGCGATCAAACCAGGCAAACCGCTGACCTTCGGGCACTTTCGCGGTGTGCCGGTGATCGGCTTGCCTGGCAACACGGCGTCGACTTTGGTGACCTTTGCGCTGCTGGCCCGGCCCTATCTGCTGCGCCGCCAAGGCGTGCAGGACGTGGCGCCGCTGCGCTTCGACGTGCCGGTGGGGTTCGTGTGGCCTCAGCCGGGCAACCGCCGCGAGTACCTGCGCGGGCGTATCGAGCAGGGCCGGGCGATTATCTACCGCAACCAGAGCTCCGGCGTGCTACGCAGCGCGGCGTGGGCCGAAGGGTTTGTGGAGGTGTTGGAGGGGACGACACTCGATATTGGCGACCGCGTCAATTTCATTCCCTTGAGTGAAGTCCTGAACTGACAATAGAGACCGACTGTGGGAGCTGGCTTGCCTGCGATGCAGACACCGCGGAGTGTCAGGTACACCCGGTTGATGCCATCGCAGGCAAGCCAGC
>NZ_VBVZ01000599.1 GCF_005863185.1 Pseudomonas edaphica | reverse complement strand
GCCGGCTTTGCCCCTTGTCGCGGCCCCGTGTTACGCGCTAAGGTTCCTCCCCCCTGCATTCAAATCATGCTGTGCCCGCCGCACGGGGATAGCAGGCGGCCGGCACCCGTGACCCTGGCGAGTAACACGATGGCTGATTTACCGATCAATGACCTTAACGTCGAATCCAACGAGACCCTGATCACCCCTGATCAGCTCAAGCGCGAAATCCCTTTGAGCGATGCTGCCCTGCAGACCGTGACCAAGGGCCGCGAAGTCATTCGTGACATTCTCGATGGCACCGACCACCGCCTTTTTGTAGTGATCGGCCCGTGCTCGATCCACGACCTCAAGGCTGCCCACGAATACGCCGAGCGCCTTAAAGTGCTGGCGGCTGAAGTGTCCGACACCTTGTATCTGGTGATGCGCGTCTATTTCGAGAAACCACGCACCACCGTCGGCTGGAAAGGTTTGATCAACGACCCGTACCTGGACGACTCGTTCAAGATTCAGGATGGTTTGCATATCGGTCGCCAATTGCTGCTGGACCTGGCCGAAATGGGCCTGCCGACCGCGACCGAAGCGCTGGACCCGATCTCCCCGCAGTACCTGCAGGACCTGATCAGCTGGTCGGCCATCGGCGCACGCACCACCGAGTCCCAGACCCACCGCGAAATGGCGTCCGGCCTGTCCTCGGCCGTGGGCTTCAAGAACGGCACCGATGGCGGCCTGACGGTTGCGATCAACGCCCTGCAATCGGTGTCCAGCCCGCACCGTTTCCTGGGTATCAACCAGGAAGGTGGCGTGTCCATCGTCACCACCAAGGGCAACGCCTATGGCCACGTGGTACTGCGCGGCGGCAACGGCAAGCCCAACTATGATTCGGTCAGCGTGGCGCTGTGCGAACAGGCGCTGAACAAGGCCAGGATCAAGCCGAACATCATGGTCGACTGCAGCCACGCCAACTCCAACAAGGACCCGGCCCTGCAACCGCTGGTGATGGAAAACGTCGCCAACCAGATTCTTGAAGGCAACCAGTCGATTATCGGCTTGATGGTCGAAAGCCACTTGAACTGGGGCTGCCAGTCGATTCCAAAAGACCTGGCCGACTTGCAGTACGGCGTGTCGATCACCGATGCCTGCATCGACTGGTCAGCCACCGAGACCACCCTGCGCAGCATGCATGCCAAGCTCAAGGACGTGTTGCCCAAGCGCAAACGCACCTGACCTTACACTGCGCACACAAAAACGCCGGGCTTAGCCCGGCGTTTTTGTGTGCGGCATCTGATTGATCGTTCCCACGCTCTGCGTGGGAATGCAGCCATGGACGCTCCGCGCCCCGCCTCACTCAATATTCAGAGCTTCGCGGCATGGCGCTGATGGCGCTCCATGTAGCGCTCTACGTAAGAGCACGAAGGGATCACGGTGTACCCGGCCTCTTCGGCGAACTTCAACGCTTCCTCGGTCAACGCAGCAGCAATGCCGCGCCCGCGCAATGCGTTGGGCACGAAGGTGCGATAGATGTCCAGGGTCTGTTTGCCCAGGTCCATATAGGTCAGATAGGCACGATGACCGTCCACATTGGTCTCGAACTGATGACCAGCCTGGTCATGGTGGATGGACAACGCCTCGCTCATCACTACTCCTCGCGGGTCTTGGATTTCGACCCCTACCTTACCGATGTTTTTCCGGCGAAGGAACATCTACGCCACCCCGTGCCGGTTTCGACAACGAGAAAACCTATAGCGCTCACAACCAGCACGTAGAGAATAGTAGGCACCAATGCTGCAATAGCTCAAGGCGCACTCGTCATCCCTTGCCGCTGGCGGTTACAGAAAGGGCTTCGATCAATCGATGATCGATAGCCTGAACATTGCCGGCAGTTGAAGCTTGAGACGAACTGCCGCTCTTAAAGTCACCTCTAGATGCGCCTACATGCGCAAAAGATGCCGGGGCAGGCAAAGGCCAACTGAAAAAAAGTGTCATCGTAGATATATAAATTTACACCTGCTTACCCAGCCTGACACAGGCTGGCCGGACCTCTCAGCTTGGATCCAGTTCCCGACGAAATGAAAATTTTTGAGCAGTTTTTATACAAACCTCCAAAAGATTAGCCAAAATAGATACGGCACAAGAATTTTTTTTGCTTCTTGCGCTACGTCAGTTTACTTACTACAAGTAATGAGTAGTATGTACGCCGGCTATCAGCTCACCCTGAGAAAGTAGCCATTTAATAGAAAGTCCTTGAAGGGGAACACGATGAACAACGTTCTGAAATTCTCTGCTCTGGCTCTGGCCGCAGTTCTGGCTACCGGTTGCAGCAGCGTCTCCAAAGAAACCGAAGCTCGTCTGACTGCAACTGAAGACGCAGCAGCTCGCTCCCAGGCTCGTGCAGACGAAGCCTACCGTAAAGCTGATGAAGCTCTGGCTGCTGCTCAAAAAGCACAACAGACTGCTGACGAAGCTAACGAGCGCGCTCTGCGCATGCTTGAAAAAGCAAGCCGCAAGTAATAATCCCTCGGGGTTGTTATCAAGCCGATCCATTCTTGGATCGGCTTTTTTATTGCCTGCAATTCAGCCCTGAATCCAGCGCAATAAAAAGCCCGCCATAGCGCAAGGCCTTGGCGGGCTTTTGATCGAACAGGCTTATTGCTGCAGATCGATTGGCGTGCTGGACACCACCGGCGTGTTGGCACCCGGTACCCCAATCTCGGTGGGCAGGCCATCTTCGGCGGCCACCACATCACGCACCTGATCCCAATTGACGCGCAAATTGTTGGCCAGGTCTTCGCGCTTGAGCAGGGCATTGATGACCGCGGTGTGCTTGTCGACCACCGAAGGCGTGCCATCGTCGTTCAGCGGCGTATGCGCTTCAAGGTAGACCTTGCCGCCACTGCTGCCGAACTTGTACGCATCGTTGATGATGCGCACCGAGGTGCCGACCGGCACCATGTCGGCCATCTCCAGCACGTTGTTGTTGAACATGCGGAAGCAACCGTGGCTTGTACGCGTGCCGATACCAAATTTCATGTTCGAACCATGGATCAGGTAACCCGGCGTGCCCAAGGTGAACTTGAACGGCCCCAGTGGGTTATCCGGCCCGGCCGGCACCACATTGGGCAGCGGGTCGCCATTGGCGGCGTGCTCGGCCTTGATCGAGGCGGGCGGGGTCCAGGTCGGGTTGGGGATTTTGCCGGTGATGGTGGTGTGCGCGACCGGCGAACCCCAGCCCTCACGGCCAATGCCCAACGGGAAGGTGTACACCACGTTCTGGCCCTTGGGATAGTAATATAACCGGTATTCCGCCAGGTTGATCACGATACCTTCGCGTATACAATCAGTGTTTTCCTACCCGTCGTTCTGCGAAGGATTTTCCGGATGTTGTCGCGCCTTTCCGTCGTTACCTGCTGCCTGTCTCTTGCTGCCTTGTGTGCAGCCGGTTCGGCGTCAGCCTTGCAGTTGCCCTTGCCCCCGCCGGGTGAAGACATCGTCGGTCAGGTCCAGGTGATCAAGGCCAAGTACGAAGACACCTTTGCCGACCTGGGCACCACCTATGACCTGGGCTATTCGGAAATGGTCGCGGCCAACCCCGGTGTGGATGCCTGGTTGCCCGGCGCGGGCACCGAGATTGTGCTGCCCACGCGGTTTATTCTGCCGCCCGGCCCGCGCGAAGGTATCGTGATCAACCTGGCGGAATACCGGTTATATTACTATCCCAAGGGCCAGAACGTGGTGTACAC
>NZ_VBVZ01000598.1 GCF_005863185.1 Pseudomonas edaphica | reverse complement strand
CGGTCTACCAGCTAGCTAATGGGTTACTGACCCACCGCTATCGCAGGCAAGCCAGCTCCCACACTTGGATTGATGTCAGACTTATTGCTGGTTCTGACCCAGGATCAGACGACCTTCCTTATCCACTGGAATCTGGCCGCCCGGATCACGGTCCATACGTACCGAACCTTCCTTACCGTCCAGGTTGTAGCGCACGTCATAACCCACAACCTTGTCACTGATATCGTTGACCGTGCTGCAACGCTGCTGCGTGGTGGTGTAGGTATCGCGGTTCTGCATACCTTCCTGCACCTTGTTACCGGCGTAACCGCCACCGACAGCACCGGCTACAGTAGCCAGCTTCTTGCCATTACCGCCACCGACCTGGTTGCCCAACAAGCCACCGGCCAGCGCGCCAACCACGGTGCCGACGATTTGGTGTTGATCCTGCACCGGCTTCTGCCGGGTCACGGTGACGTCCTTGCAGACCTCACGAGGGGTTTTGATCTGGGTTTTCACCGGCTGCACTGCCAGCACTTGCGCATACTCAGGGCCGCTTTTTACCAGGCTGTAGGTGGCAACAGCACCCCCGGCAGTCACACCGACAGCACCCAATACCGCACCAACCAGTAACGACTTGTTCACGTGAACCTCCTGACCATCACAAGCGGACCGAAACGTCCGCGCTATACCCAGCCTTGGAGCAAAAAAAAAGGCACGAGTTCAATACTCGTGCCTTCTTTGTAACAGCGTATCAACGAACGCCCATCAAGGACGGTCGTCGACCTCCTTGCCGGTAGCGGCAGGCGGGATCAAATCTTCGCTGTTGAGGTTCAGCCAGATCAGCACCACGTTAGCGATGTAGATCGACGAGTAGGTACCCGCCAGAACGCCGATGAACAGTGCCAGGGAGAAGCCCCACAGATTGTCGCCACCGAAGATCATCAGTGCAGCAATCGCCAGCAAGGTGGAGATCGACGTCGCCATGGTCCGCAGCAGGGTCTGAGTGGTGGAGATGTTGATGTTCTCGACCAGCGTAGCCTTGCGCAGTACGCGGAAGTTCTCACGAACCCGGTCGAATACCACGATGGTGTCGTTGAGCGAGTAACCAATGATCGCCAACACCGCCGCCAGCACCGTCAGGTCGAAGGTGATCTGGAAGTACGCCAGGATACCCACGGTGACGATTACGTCGTGGATCAGCGACACAATGGCGCCGACGCCGAATTTCCACTGAAAGCGGAACGCCAGGTAGACCATGATGCCGGCCAGCGCCATCAGCATGCCGAGACCGCCCTGGTCGCGCAGCTCTTCACCCACTTGCGGGCCTACGAACTCGACGCGCTTGACCGACGCCGGGTTGTCACCGCCGACCTTCTGCAAGGCTTCGGCTACCTGATGACCCAACTGCGGATCTTCGCCCGGCATACGCACCAGCAGGTCGGTGGTAGCACCAAAGCTCTGCACGATGGCTTCGTGATAGCCGGCCTTGACCAGCTCGCTGCGCACCAGGGTGACGTCGGCCGGCTTCTCGTAGGTCAGCTCGATGAGCGTACCGCCGGTAAAGTCCAGACCGTAGTTCAGGCCCTTATGGAACCAGCTGAACAACGCCAGAACGGTAAGGAGCACTGTGGCGCCGAACGCAATGTTGCGAACGCCCATGAAGTTGATTGTACGTAACATGGCAGCCCCTTAAATCCACAACTTCTTGAAGTCACGTCCGCCAAAGATCAGGTTGACCATTGCGCGGGTCACCATGATGGCCGTGAACATCGAGGTAAAGATACCGAGGGACATGGTCACCGCAAAACCTTTGACCGGGCCGGTGCCCATGGCAAAGAGAATCCCGCCGACCAGCAGAGGGGTCAGGTTGGAGTCGAGAATGGCGGTAAATGCCCGGCCGAAGCCTTCGTTGATTGCACGTTGTACGGTCATGCCCGCCGCGATCTCTTCACGAATACGCGAGAAGATCAGTACGTTGGCATCTACGGCCATACCCATGGTGAGTACGATACCGGCGATACCTGGCAGGGTCAGTGTTGCGCCCAGCAGCGACATCAGTGCCAGCAGCATCACCATGTTGCCCGCCAGGGCCACGGTGGCGATGACGCCGAAGAAGCGGTAGATGGCGATGATGAACAAGGACACAAACAGCATGCCCCACAAGGCCGCATCGATACCCTTGGTGATGTTGTCGGCACCCAGGCTCGGGCCAATGGTGCGCTCTTCAGCGAAGTACATCGGCGCCGCCAGGCCACCCGCACGCAGCAGCAGTGCCAGCTCGGAAGATTCGCCCTGGCCATTCAGGCCGGTAATGCGGAATTGAGCACCCAGCGGCGACTGGATGGTCGCCAGGCTGATGATTTTCTTCTCTTCCTTGAAGGTCTGCACCGGCACGTCTTTCTCGACACCGTCGACCATTTGTTTGGTGTAGGTGGTGACCGGACGTTGCTCGATGAAGATCACCGCCATGCTGCGACCGACGTTACTGCGCGTGGCGCGGCTCATCAGGTCACCGCCATGGCCATCCAGACGGATGTTCACTTCCGGAGTACCGTGCTGCGAATCGAAACCCGCCTTGGCGTCAGTCACCTGATCACCGGTGATGATCAAGCCACGCTCGATCAGCGCTGGAGGACGGTTGCCTTCACGGAACTCGAATTCTTCGGCAGTCGCGCGAGTCGCACCCGGCTCAGCCGCCAGACGGAATTCCAGGTTGGCGGTTTTACCCAGGATACGCTTGGCTTCAGCGGTATCTTGTACGCCTGGCAGTTCAACCACGATGCGGTTGGCGCCTTGACGCTGCACGATCGGCTCAGCCACACCCAGCTCGTTGACGCGGTTACGTACCGTGGTCAAGTTCTGCTTGATGGAGTATTCGCGGATTTCCGCGATCTTGGCCGGGGTCATCGCCAGACGCAGCACAGCCTGACCATTCAGGTCAGCCGGTACGATGTCGAAATCATTGAAGTTCTTGCGCACCAGGGCACGGGCCTGTTCGCGGGTCGCTTCATCAGAGAAGCCCAGCTGGATGGCACCGTTGAGCTGCGGCAGGCTGCGATAACGCACCTTCTCTTTGCGCAGCAGGCTCTTCACGTCGCCTTCGTAAACTTTCAGACGCGCGTCGAGGGCTTTGTCCATGTCGACTTCCAGCAGGAAGTGCACACCACCGGACAAGTCCAGACCCAGCTTCATCGGGTGCGCGCCAATGCTGCGCAGCCATTTTGGCGTGGTCTGTGCGAGGTTGAGCGCGACAACGTAGTCATCACCCATGGCCTTGCGCACGACGTCTTTGGCCGGCAACTGGTCTTCGGCCTTGGTCAGGCGCAACAAACCGCCTTTCGCATCAGACGCCAAGGTTGCCGCTTTTACCTGGATACCGGCGTCGGTGAGCGCTTTGCTCGCACGGTCCAAGTCAGCCTGATTGACCTGCAGCGTAGTGCTGGCGCCAGTGATCTGGATCGCAGGGTCATCAGGATAAAGATTGGGAGCGGAATAAATAAAACCGATCGCCAGCACCGCCAGGATCAGTACGTATTTCCACAGAGGGTATTTGTTCAGCATCACGCCGCCCGCTTATAACGCGGGGCGCCTTGCGCGCCCCGTCGATTGGTAAAGGTTGTTACTCAGATCGCTTTGAGCGTGCCTTTTGGCAGCGTGGCGGCGATGGCGCCCTTCTGGAACTTCATTTCTACGGTGTCG
This sequence comes from Pseudomonas edaphica, assembly GCF_005863185.1. Classification (GTDB taxonomy): domain Bacteria; phylum Pseudomonadota; class Gammaproteobacteria; order Pseudomonadales; family Pseudomonadaceae; genus Aquipseudomonas; species Aquipseudomonas edaphica. The sequence continues at coordinate 41 of NZ_VBVZ01000598.1, read as the reverse complement.
GAGACTTCCAGAACCACGAAAGCATCGGAAACCTTGGTGAT
>NZ_VBVZ01000597.1 GCF_005863185.1 Pseudomonas edaphica | reverse complement strand
CGATCCTGGGGCAATCCTGGGGCGGCATGCTCGGCAGCGAACACGCGATTTTGCGACCCAAGGGCCTGCGCGCGTTTATCCCGGCCAACTCGCCCACCTGCATGCGCACCTGGGTCAGCGAAGCCAACCGCCTGCGCCAACTGTTGCCCGAAGGCGTGCATCAAACCCTGCTCAAACACGAACAGGCCGGCACTTACCAAGACCTGGAATACCTGGCAGCGGCGCGGGTTTTCTATGACCAGCACGTGTGCCGAGTAAACCCATGGCCGGAAGAAGTGGCGCGCACCTTTGCAGCGGTGGACGCCGACCCGACGGTGTACCACGCCATGAGCGGCCCGACCGAATTTCACATCATCGGCAGCTTGAAGGATTGGAGCGTGATCGGGCGCCTGTCGGCGATCAATGTGCCGACGCTGGTGATATCAGGACGCCACGACGAAGCCACGCCCTTGGTGGTCAAGCCGTTCCTGGATGAAATCACTGACGTGCGCTGGGCGTTGTTTGAAGACTCCAGCCACATGCCCCACGTGGAAGAACGCCAGGCGTGCATGGGGACTGTGGTGAAGTTTCTGGACGAGGCGTGTTCGCTGCCGAGCATGCCGCCCCAGGATTGCCCCAGGATCGCGTAGTTGTCACTGATCTGCAGGTGGTCCAGCAGGTTGTTCAGCTCGTCGAGGAACAGGTCGATGGTCCAGAACGACGCGTCCTTGTCCGGCAAGTGCGTAGAGCGGCCATTGCCGATTTGATCGTAGTGAATCACCGCATGGCCGCTGGCGGCGACGTCCTTGAACGCGTCTACGTAGTCATGGGTGCAACCGGGGCCGCCATGGAGGATCACCAAGGGCGTGCGGCCGGTGCCCAGGTCGCCAGTGACGCGGTACCAGGTCTGGTAGGCGCCGAAGGCCGCGTAGCCTTCGCGGACTTTCTCGATGAATTCCATTTCGTACCCTGCTCTGAAAAAAAGGATCAGGAATACGATAGTCGGCACGCAGCGTTTAAGTAACTAGCAAAACAGCTAGGTTTTACCGACGGATCAATCTTCGAGCAGGCGGTAATGGGTCGCGCGCACCACCGCCTGTACGCGGTTCTTGGCGCCCAGTTTGTGCATGGCCGAGGCCAGGTGCAGGGTGACCACCGCCAGTGAGCGGCTTAACTGCGTGGCGATCTCGGCGGCGGTCAGGCCCTCCGCCGCCCATTTAAGGCACTCGCGCTCGCGTTTGGTCAGATGGATGTGCGGGTAGGTGCGTAGCTCTTTGCTCAGCAGCGGGTAGGCTGCTTCCTGCAAGGCATGGGTGATCAGGCTGAAGTCCGTCAAGGTTTGCTGGGCATCTTCCAGCACCGTGCTGGCCTTGCCGGTGCGCAGGCCGGTCAGCGACGCGAAGCCGCCACGCGGCAGGTGGATCGGCACGGTGACGCCGCAGGTCAGTTGGCGTTCATGCAAATAAGAGGACACGGGCGCATGGCACGGGTCGATGATCTTTTGCAGCGCAGTGTCGGCTTTGGCCTCATAGGACCACACGAACGGCGACACCGTGCTCAAGGCCAGGTGCTGCACCGGGTCGATCTGGTAAAACCCTTCGCTGCACCATAACGCGTGCCAGTCCGACGGCGTGTTGCGCGACTCCAGCACCGAAGGCGTGATCAGCGAACCGTCCTGGTCGATGGGCACCGGCGTGTAGTCATACACCAACGCATCAAAGCCCAACTGCTGGGCGAGGACAAACGTGTTGTCCACCTGTTCAACCAGGCTCCTGCCGGGCATGAGGCGGTTGTTGAAGGCAGTAAGTTTGGACAGCATCCGTTCTGCTCCCGAATTCATTTGAATCTCGACTTGCGGCAAGTAGAATGCCACGCCCCGGCGAAGGACTGCCAGGCCAAACCTATAAGAACTACTAGGTTATGGACGCGCGGCATCCTCGGTAGTGTTGGCCCTGTAAACGGCCGCTACCTGCCAGGCCGATACAACACAAGGAATGTATGCATGTGGCGTGAAATTGCCCCCGACCAGCAGTACAACGTGCAGGTCGATGGCCATAACCTCGTGGCCTACAGCTTTGGCGACGGCGATGAGGTGCTCTTGTGTCTCAACGGCGGCCCGGGCCTGCCGTGTGACTACTTGCGCGACGCCCATGGCTGGCTCAAAGAGCATAACCTGCGAGTGGTTGCATTCGATCAGCTTGGCACGGGCGCATCAGCCAGACCATCAGATGTTTCCCTGTGGGAAATTGGCCGTTATGTCGAAGAAGTCGAAACCGTGCGCCAGGCACTGGGCCTGGGCCGCGTGCATCTGCTTGGGCATTCGTGGGGCGGCTGGTTGGGCATCGAGTACGCCATCCACTATCCCGACGCCCTGAAAAGCCTGATCCTGGAAAACACCGTCGGCGATATTCCGCACCTGTCCCAGGAGCTCGAACGCCTGCGCGGTGCCCTCGGCAGCGAAACCGTGGCCATGATGCAGCGCCATGAAGCCATGGGCACACTCGACCATCCGCAGTATCAGGCCGCTATCACCTTGCTCAACTACCGCCACGTCTGCCGTCTGGACGAATGGCCGGAGCCGGTCAAGCGCTCCCTGGGCGACTGGAACATGGGGCCTTACGAAACCATGCAAGGCCCCAACGAGTTCCTCTATATCGGCAACCTCAAGGACTGGAACCGCATCCCGGAGATGGCCGATTTCAAGATGCCGATCCTGATCACCACCGGCCAGCACGACGAACTGACACCCGCTTGCGCCCATCGCATGAAACTCGCCGCCACACACGCCGAGTTGCATGTATTCCCCAACAGCAGCCATATGCCGTTTTATGAGGAACCCCACGCGTACTTCCCGGTGCTGCTGGACTTCCTCGCTCGCCACCGAGGCTGACGGATGAATCTTGCGCGTTACCGTTTTGTGTTGTCCCGGCCGCTGCAATTGCTGCCGGTGTTGTTTGGCATCAGCCTGATCACCTTTGTGCTGGTGCGCTCGATCCCCGGCGACCCGGCGCGGGCCTTGCTGGGCTCGCGCAGCACGCCGGACGCGCTGCTGAAAATCCGCGCCCAATACGGCCTGGACCAGCCCTTGTGGCTGCAATATTTCTACTTCCTCAAGAACCTGCTCAAGGGCGATCTCGGCCAGTCACTGCTCTATAAGGTCGACGCGTTGAAACTGATCGTCACCCGCATCGAGCCGACGCTGGTGCTGGTGCTCGGCAGTGCGCTGCTGGCGCTGTTGATCGCGGTGCCGCTGGCCACCGTGGCGGCGCGCAACAAAGGCGGTTGGGCGGATAACCTGATCCGCGTGTTCACCACGGTTGGCCTGGGCATGCCGGCCTTCTGGCTGGGCTTGATGCTGATTCTGTTGCTGAGTGTGAAGTGGGGCTTGTTCCCGGTGTCGGGCTACGGTCGCACGTTTACAGATAAAGCCCACCACATGGTCCTGCCGTGCTTGACCATTGCGCTGGCGCTGGCGGCGGTGCTGGTACGCAACCTGCGGGCGAGCATGCTGATGGAGTTGCAGGCTGACCATGTCACCGCTGCCCGCGCACGCGGGTTATCGGAGGCGGCGGTGTTTCGTCGGCATGTGTTACCTAATTCCCTGGTGCCGGCTGTTAACCTGCTGGCGGTGAATATCGGCTGGCTGATCAGCGGCACGGTGGTGATCGAAAGCCTGTTCGCGATTCCCGGCATCGGCCAATTATTGGTGCGCGGCATTTTTACCCGCGACTACATGGTGGTGCAGGGC
>NZ_VBVZ01000596.1 GCF_005863185.1 Pseudomonas edaphica | reverse complement strand
GCGGTCAACTGTGGGAGCCGGGCTTGCCCGCGATGGCGATTTCAGCTTCAGCGATTAGGCTGCGGGGTGAGCCGCAAGTACGGTTTCACCGCACGGTAGCCCTTCGGAAAGCGCTGCTTGATCTCTTCCTCGTCCTTGAGCGACGGCACAATCACCACTTCATCGCCGTCCTGCCAGTTGGCGGGCGTGGCGACCTTGTGGTTGTCGGTCAGTTGCAACGAGTCGATGACCCGCAGGATTTCGTGGAAGTTACGACCGGTGCTGGCCGGGTAAGTGATGGTCAGGCGGATCTTCTTGTTCGGGTCGATCACGAACAAGGAACGCACGGTGAGCGTGTCACTGGCATTCGGGTGGATCAGGTCGTAGAGGTCCGACACCTTGCGATCGGCATCGGCCAGGATCGGGAAGTTGACGACGGTGTTCTGGGTTTCGTTGATGTCTTCGATCCACTTGTGGTGCGAGTCCACCGGGTCGACCGACAGGGCAATGGCCTTGACGCCACGCTGCGCGAATTCGTCCTTGAGCTTGGCGGTAAAGCCCAGCTCCGTGGTGCACACCGGAGTGAAGTCCGCGGGATGGGAAAACAACACGCCCCAGCTATCGCCCAGCCATTCGTGGAAACGAATCTTGCCGGCGCTGGAATCCTGTTCAAAGTCGGGGGCGATGTCGCCCAATCGTAGGCTCATGGTGTGGCTCCTGATGAGTGCTTATGGAGCCCACTGTGCATGGGTTAGGAATTATTTAAAAAGAATAAATATCGATTTATTTAGACGATAAATGAATATTAAAAATCTGTTCATTGGACTTGGGAACGGGCGAGGATCAACATCCATCACAAGGTTCGAGAAGGCCTTGAGACGCTGTACAAAGAGGGGTTTCAGGAAGGGCTTGCGGGGGTTGAGCCCGACTTGAAAAGCAAGACACCTTGCCCGGCGTTGCGCCGGGCAAGGTTTACAGTCTTACAACAGCTTCACACTACTAGAACAGTGGCAGCGAGTAGCTGACGATCAGACGGTTTTCGTCCTGGGAACGGGTGTTCGCCAGGTCGGTACGCCACATCGCGTTTTTCCAGGCAACGCCGAGGTTTTTCAGCGGGCCTTCTGGAATCACGTAGGCAACGGTGATGTCGCGTTCCCACTCGGACTGGCCAGTGGTTTCAGTACGTGCGTTAGTGTTCGCGATGGTGTCGATGTTGCTACCTTTGAGGTACACAACGCCAGCCGTCAGGCCAGGTACGCCAACCTTGGCGAAGTCATAAGCGTAACGAGCTTGCCAGGTACGCTCGCCAGCACGGGCGAACTTCTGGATCTGCATGTCGGTAGTGATGTAAGCCGACGAGCCGTCACCTTGGTTCAGCCAAGGGAAGTCGCTGCTGCCATTGCTGACTTGGTAACCGCCACCAAAGGTGTGGCCGGCCACGGAGTACAGGAAAAGGCCGCTGTACAGGTTGTTGTCGACTTTACCCTTACCGGCACGGAAACCGTTGTAGTTACCGCTGGTGTAGTAGGCAGCCGTATTACCGTTCAGGCCGTCGTCAGAACTGTTGAAATAACGCAGGTCAGACTTCAATACGCCCGGGCCGATCGACCAGTTATGGGTCAGACCCAGGAAGTGCTGCTTGTAGAAGTCTTCCAGGTTGCCGTAGTAGTACTGTGCGGTCAGATCTTTGGTGAGCTTGTAGTCACCACCGGCATAGTAGAACTTGTTGACGAACTTGCCTGCGGTGTAGTTCGAGCCACCGTTGGCACCACCCAGCGACAAACCTTCGTTGTTGCTGGAGTTACGGCCTTTGGCATGCTCAATCTGACCGGCAACCAGGGTCAAATCCTTGATGTCGTTGGTAGTGATCTGGCCACCCTGGAAGGTCTGCGGCAGCATACGACCATCGTTGGTCACGATAACTGGCAGCTTAGGCTGCAACGTACCCAGTTTCAGTTCGGTTTGGGAGATCTTCACCTTACCGGTCACACCGAGGCTGGCGAAATCGTTGACCGCGCGATTGCCGTCGCTTGGGAACACAGTACCGCCGGACGAAGTACCGGTGATGTTACCGCTGGTGCCGCGGCCAGAATCGAGGCGCACGCCGTACAGGCCGATTGCATCAACGCCGAACTGAACCGTGCCTTGGGTATAGCCCGAAATGAACCGCAGATCGAAGCCTTGGCCCCATTCTTCGTTCCTGGACGGGTCTGCAGCACCATCACGGTTATCCGTGTTGATGTAGAAGTTACGCAGGCCCAGTGTGGCCTTACTGTCTTCGATGAAACCGGCAGCGCCTGCTTGCTGAGCGATTGCGCCCAGGGTCACAGCCAACGCCAAGGTGGACTTCTTCATGTACCGCTCCTCTCATTTCTAATTTTTGTATTTCTTTGGTCTCGGGTCTGACGCCCTCGATCCACAGATGCGCGATTAGCGCCAGATAGTGACTACCAAGTCAATCGTAACCTTGTGTGTCTACTACCTTCGTCTAACCGCAGTTGATTTGGTCCCTGCAGGGTAATGAGTTTTTCATACACCCAAAAAGAATTGTTTCATTCTTTTTCATACGATTCAGGAATAAGCCTCAGCAGGCAGTGAGTCGATCAGCATAGATCAACCGCTCCATAAGCTAATTCCTAAAGGGTATTTACCAGCCTTTTTTTAGATCGATTAGTGTGATCGTACTGTTGCATACGTCACCCACGATCAAAAAGGCGACGCCATCATGGCCAAACGCACATCCTCCCGTCAATTTGTTACAGTTTTTGTGTCACTAATACTTTCTTTTGGTGTCAAAGCCGCCGATTTGACCATCGGCTATCAAACCGGCATCGACCCCAGCAAAGTCCCCCAGGCTGACGGCCTCTATGAAAAGGCCATCGGCGAGAACATCGCCTGGCGCCGTTTCAACAGCGGCCCTGAAGTGGTCACCGCTATCGCCTCCGGCGATGTGCAGATCGGCAATCTCGGTTCCAGCCCCCTTGCAGCAGCGGCGTCACGTAATCTACCGATCGTGGCGTTTATCGTATCGGCGCAGATCAACACTTCTGAAGCCCTGGTGGTACGCAACGGCAGTGGCATCGACAAACCCGCAGACCTGGTGGGTAAAACCATCGCCACCCCGTTCGTCTCGACCTCCCATTACAGCCTGCTCGGTGCGTTGAAGCACTGGGGCCTGGACACTCAAAAAGTCAAAGTGGTGAACCTGCAACCGGCAGAAATCGCCGCCGCGTGGAAACGTGGCGATATCGACGGCGCATTCGTGTGGTCACCGGCGCTGGGGGAGATCCGCAAGACCGGAAAAACCCTGACCGACGCGGCCCAGGTAGGTCAGTGGGGCGCGCCGACGTTCGAAGTGTGGGTGGCGCGCAAGGATTTCGCGAAAAAACATCCTGACGTAGTGGCCAAGTTTGCCAAGGTCACGCTGGATTCGTTTGCTGACTATGCGGCCCATAAAGACCGCTGGACCGTCGATTCCGAACCTGTGCAAAAAATCGCCAAATTGACAGGTGCGAATGCCGCCGATATTCCTGAACTGTTGGCCGGCACCACCTTCCCGGATGCCCAGGCACAGCAGACCGAGGCACTGCTTAAAGGCGGCACCGCGAAGGCGATTGGGGAGACGGCGAAGTTTTTGAAGGAACAGGGGAAGGTCGAAACGGTGCTGCCGGATTACTCGGCCTTTGTGACCGATAAATTCATCAAAGAATAAATGCAGTCCCCTGTGGGAGCTGGCTTGCCTGCGATTGCATCACC
>NZ_VBVZ01000595.1 GCF_005863185.1 Pseudomonas edaphica | reverse complement strand
GCTGCATTACTACATGAAGTTCAACGCCGATGCGTCGGATGACGATGTGGTCAATTTCTTCCTGGCAGCCGCTGCCGTGGGCATTCTCTGCAAGAAGAACGCTTCGATCTCCGGTGCCGAAGTCGGCACCGTATTCGGCTTCGATGGGCTTGTTGGCGAGCTTGACGCGCGCCCGTTCCAGCAACAGCAGGGAGCCGCCGAGGTCGGCGATGGCATCTCTGAGTTTGGGGTCTTGAATGCTGTCCAGCGATTGTTCGAACTTTGCGGTTTTCTCTTCGAGAGTGGCCTGCTTCTGCTCTTCTTTCGGGGAGCAGCCACCAGCCATCAGCAACACCGCACACAGGCCAAGGGTGGCCAAAGGGGATCGCACATCCGTCATCTGAATCTTCCTGTCCGACATCATCGAGCCGAGTGAGAGGACTCGACACTAGCAGAAAAATTCTCTTACAGATGCCGTACAGATCAGTTTTCTCGTGGTTCCAGCTGTTTGGAGGCGGCTGGTATACTCGCGGCCATTTTTAGCCTGGCTGTGTGAGATCTGATGGAACGCTTTATCGAAAATACGATGTACGCCTCGCGCTGGCTGTTGGCGCCGATTTACCTGGGGCTTTCGTTGGGTCTGCTGATCCTGGCGCTGAAGTTTTTCCAGGAAATCATCCACGTCCTGCCCAACATCTTCACCATGTTGGAATCGGAAGTGATCCTGTTGCTGCTGTCGTTGATCGACATGGCGCTGGTCGGCGGTTTGCTGGTGATGGTGATGATTTCCGGCTACGAGAACTTCGTCTCGCAGCTGGATATCGATGAGAACAAAGAAAAGCTCAACTGGCTGGGCACCATGGACTCTTCGTCGCTGAAGATGAAAGTGGCGGCTTCCATCGTGGCGATTTCGTCCATCCACCTGCTGCGCATCTTCATGGACGCCAAGAACGTCGATCCGCAGCATTTGATGTGGTACGTGATCATCCACATGACCTTCGTGGTCTCGGCGTTTGCCATGGGTTACCTGGACAAGCTCACCAAGCACTGATGCCCCGCGTTAGCCTTACTGCGTCACAAAGTAGTAAGGCTGGCGGCCGATCTTCATTTCCTTGATCACGTTGACCTTCTCGCTCAACTGTTCGGTGCGGTCCAGCAACGCAATGTTGCCGGGCTTGGCGATGAGGAAGCTGCGCAACTCGGCTTCGGTCTGCAGGATCGGCAAGTACGCCTGCAGATAGAACACGCTGGCCCCGGCGATACGCTCGTTAGGCTGGAACAGCACCACGTCCTTGCCTTCGGTTTGAAAGGCTTTGGCCTGGCTGATCACCGGCACGAACGACTCGCGTTTGTCGGCCTTTGGCGCGAACCAGAACGCGGCGCTCATATAGCTGAGGATGGCCAGGGTAAAAGCACCGACGATCACACGCCGGTGGTAGCGGTAAATCGCAGGTTTGTGGGCTTTAAGCCATTCCAGCAACACCCCGGCATATTCCGCGGCCAGCACGGCGGCGGCTGGCGTGAGGGCCATCAAATAAACCGTGCGTTTACTCGACGCCAGGGTCAGCAGGGTGAACTGCGCCACCAGCCACACGCTGAAAAACAGGCGGTAGCGGTTGCGCACCAGGCTTTTGCGAAAGTGCCACAGGCCCAGGTACACCAGGATATTCCACGGCAAAAAGGCTTCGGGCAGCTTGGCGATGTAGTAGTAGATCGGTTCGTAATGCCCGGCCTCGACGAAGGAGCCGCTGAAGCGTCCTACGCTGTTGGTCCACAGCACTTCAGCCACCGCCTGCATACCGCCGCGCTGGAACAGGAAGCCCAGCCAGATCAACAGCGGCACCAGCGCCAGCAGCGTGAACAACGCCGGCTTGAGCCAGTCGCCGATGCGCAGGCGTTTATCCATCAGGCTGGTGCTGAGCAAATACACAAAAATCACAATGCCCGGCATCGCCAGGCCCAGCACGCCTTTGCTCAACGTGGCGATGACCATGCCGACGGTAAACATCGCCCAGGCCCAACCACTTGAGCCTTCGCGATCAGTCCGCACGGCCTGGTAGAACCCCAGCAGCGCTGTGGTCACGCCGAGGCTGAGCAATGAGTCCTCACCCACGCCGCGCACATTGCCCCAGTAACTGGCCATGGTCGCCAGGATCAGCGCGGCGCAGAACGCCAGGGTTTGCGGCCGCCCGAACTTGCGCAGCATCGCGTAAAACAGCATCACACTGAACAACCCGGCGAACGCCGACGCCAGGCGCACCGCCCAACTGGTGCCGCCAAACAGGCGAATGGCGCCAGCATCCAGCCACAGGCTCAGGGGTGGTTTCTCCAGGAAGGGTTCACGGAACAGGCGCGGGATCACCCAGTCATTGTCCAGGTGCATGGCCATGGCGATCCCGGCGACGCGGGCTTCGGTGGAGCCTTGCAGCTCATGGCTGCCAAGGGCGAAGAAGAACAACACAGCAACGAGAAGGAGCAGCAGAGGAACGGGACGCGTCATGGTTCTGGCTACCGAAGCAGGGGACCGCTCGGGGGAGCGGCCATGTTAATCGGTCAGTATATGTATCCGTTTCTTAACATTTCGTGAACGAGTGTGGGGTTTTTGTACGGCTCGCTCAGCCCCGTATTCAAGGCAGTTTCAAGCTGGGCAGCGCCGCTTTGCCTGGCTCGGTGAGTACCGGTTCCAATTGCGCCCAGGTGAAGCTCAACTCATTGTCGCAGCCGTCGCCCGTGGCGCGCGTGGAGAGTTGCAGGCCTTGAGTGTTGAAGCTCAGGTCGTAACTGGTGATTGCCGGGCAGCCCTCGTCGGTGGTGGTTTGTTTGGCCAGCCAGGCGCTGAAGGTGGCAGGCAACTTCACGTGCCCGGAGTAGACGTCATACCCTTGTTGTTGGCCACCGAGCCAGGTCCACGGGTCAACACGTTCGCCGGTTTGCAGGTTCCAGGAGTGCAGCCCCCAACTGATGCCCCGCGCGCCAGTGCCCGCCGCCCAGCGATAGAACTTTACGGTGATGAATTGCGATGACCAATACGTAGGCTCGACGTCGATTTCGCTGGTGTAGCCCGAGCCGTTTCGCCCGAGGTACTCACGACGCTCCTGGAAATAGTCCGCCTGCGCCTCATCGCTGACGGCCAGGGCGGCGAGTTGCTGGTTGATCTTCTGAATCGCCGGGCTGTCGCCTTCGAGCTTGATCGTGACCTGTGCGCCTTGGGCCTTGAGCAAATAAGCGTGGTTTTCGAAGCTTTTTTTCTCGGTCTTCACCGGCAGCGGCGCGGCTTCCATGGGCGCGTTGTAGGCGTCGCTGCCGCAGCCGTCGGTGCTGATGCGTTTCAAGGCCAGTGGCAGCGATTTGGCGTCCTTGGTTTTGCTCCAGGCGCCCGCGAGCGCATCGCCCTGGGGTTTGTCCAGCTTCCACAGCCCGGTATTGCCGGCTTCCACCCACGGTGCGTTGTCGCTGGCCTGGGTCAGTTGGATCGGTGTGAGAATGCGCTGGTAGTAGTAACTGCCCTGTTCGCCGTCGGCGCCGTTGAAACAGGCGGTGATGGCGGATTTACCCAGCGTGCCCTGCCACACGCCCGCGAGGTCGGCGGCGTTGGCGAGGAAGGGCGTGAAGGCGAGGGCGATGACGGCGAGGGGCTTGAGCACGGGTATCTGACTTCCGGTTGTCTGATAAAGGTCGTCAGGGTAATGGGAATGAGGTGTCTACGAAACCTGGGGCGATTCAAACACCTTCTTTGTAGATAAGGTAACTCTCGGTTTT
>NZ_VBVZ01000594.1 GCF_005863185.1 Pseudomonas edaphica | reverse complement strand
CGCGGCCACCGTCGCCAACCTGCGCCTGCGCGGGTTTCCGGTGGCCAGCGACACGCAGGTCCTGGCCGCCAGCACGCCCATCGGCCATTGCGAAAGCGCCGGCTACGGCAAGACATGTCGCCGTCAGTGGGTCGCCAGCCATGCCCGCGTATTGCTGATGGCCGGGGACTCGCTGGGTGATTTCGTGCAGGCCGAACACAACACCCTCGCCGCCCAACGCAAGGCGGTGGAGCCCTATGTGAGCTGGCTGGGGCAGCGCTGGTTCCTGCTGCCGAACCCGAGTTACGGCAACTGGTACAGCGCGCCGTATGGGGATGATGAGAAATTGCCGTTTGAACAAAAACGCAGGTTCAAACAGCAGGCATTGCAGTTGGAAGAATAGGAGGCTGGCTGGTGCTCAGGCTTTGATGTTCTGCCGAATGTTCCAGCCAAACTTCACTGGCCCGCCGTCCTTGGTACCGTCGGCCTTCTGCGGCTGGTAGCTGACGTCGACGGTGGCGAAATTGAGAGCGACGCTGTCATGCACGACGTCGGTGTTGCTTTCAGCATTCGTGCTGTAGGACACCACCATGACTTCCTTCAGGGTAATCACCAGATACTCCACCGGGCTCGCACCGCCGGCCTTGCGTACCACCAACCTGGCCTCGGGGTAATGCTTGCCGCTGGCGCAGGCCATCATCAGGTTGGGGCTGGATTTATCCAGCGGTTTGGTCAGGTTCAGGTTGGCGATATTGACCTTGCCCGCACCGCCGCCCGTACCGCTGTGCATCGAACCCGACTGCGACATGCCCCACGCCCATTGGGTGATGTCGATCTCGTCGCGATGGGCCTGGTCCCTTGATTCACCCTTGATATCACCCAGCTTCAAAAACATATCGACTGCCATGTTTGCTCCTTGCCTTGGTATGCGTCGGTAGTGACGTGGGGCGCACTTTTCCTCAGCCGCAGCGGTGCGCGCAAGACGCAGAAGGCAGTTAGAGATGCACCCGACGTTAAATGGCGAACCTTCCGACATTCAGCGCCACCTCCTCATCTTTAGGCTCTCGACTCCCGCAAAAACAGGAGTTAAGGATGACGGCTTCCCTGCTCAAAGATGGACTCCCTTCGGCGCACCGCACCACACGTCAGCGGATTGAAAGCAGTATTGATCTGCGCAAGTTGTTCTTCACCATCGATAGCGACCCGGCACTGATTGGCGCGGGCGTGGTGTATATCGATGGCATGTTTAACGTGGTGGTACTGCGCGAGTTTCAGGCGATTTGCAGTGTGCGGCCGATCAAGGTCGTGCTGCGTGAGGCTCCGAAACATGTGGGGCCGGTGGAGTTCAAGCGGATGTTGGAGCATGAGCCGCGAGAGTCGGAATGGGTGGCTGAAGCGCTTGGCACGGCGGTGACCTGTACGGGGGCGATTCTGAGTTGGGTAGTCATTACCAGTGGCGTGATGTTGATGCCCTTTACGGCGGGGACGAGCGCGGTAATTACGTTTATCGGCAAGGCTGCTCTGGCTGCCAGTATGACCCAATGCGCCATCGGGTTAGGTCGAACCAGTGTAGAAGCGTTTGCGCCCCAATACCTTGATCTTCTGGATAACGAAACCTGGTATCAGGCCGTTGTTACGACGCTGGATGCCATTGCATTACTTGGCGTCGCCACTTCTGCCTTGACCACAATCAAAACAATAAACACAGCAACAAGAGTCACTGGCAAACCTCTCAAACAAGTACTCAAAGGTCTGAACCGGCAAGAACGAGCGAGACTGAATGATGAATTGCTCAGGCTTCGTGATCCTCGATTAACCCTAAAAATCCTCAAGGTGAAACAAGCCACCGGCGTATTACCAAAACGAATCAGTGCAACAGAAATGCAACTTGCTACCGCCAATCACATAAAAGACACCTTGGCTGCAACCCTGGGTTTCGCGAGCAGCTCGATGCCAGGAAATATCAAGACGTGGGCTATTGGTATCTACGAGGAAGTCAGCCAGTGAGCAAGCATGTACCAAAAAAAGGTCTTAGCGGATCCGAAAAGGATGAAATATATGAAGATCGCAAAGCCCTGACCTCTGAGGATCGCGCTTACGCATACTTCTATTTTGAGAACCCACAAACGTTCAGGAGACGCTACGCGCTAGTGATTGGCGCCGATCTAATTACCGGCTGCTCCACGATTGCAATGACTGCCGTCTTACTGTTGCTGACCTTTCTCTCCAGACTTCCGGAAGACCTTGCAATTAAGATCTGTTTTCTCGGCAGCATCGCAGCAGGCCTTGTCCTGTTTTTTTCCAAGGCTCAGGTCAACTATGGGCATATCCGCGCGGTATGGATCAGTGTCGGTATTTACTTAATTTGCTTGCTGATATCCCTACCCGCAATTGCGTACCGCCCGCCGCTTTTTCTCTACGCTATGTCACTGCTTAGCCCACTGACCGGCCTGCTGATCCTCAACAGCAACCGCTGCCGCGAACTGCGCCACAAGATGGTCGAAATCCGCCTCAAGCGCGAAGACATCATCGCCACCCTGAAAAAACAGGGCCGCTGGAAATGGTGGTGAGCGCCCTGCCACCTGTATTCGCTCAACGCCCATCAAGCCACGTTCTGCAACCGCCACAACAACTGCTCGCCACTCATCGCCGGCGCATACACATACCCCTGGCCCACCCTGCAGCCCATCGCCAGCAATTGCCGCTGCTGCTCCTGGGTTTCGATACCTTCCACCACCACGCTCATGCCCAGGCTATCGCCCAGCGCCAGGGTGCTGTGGATCACCGCGCAGCAGCGTGGGTCGGCGGTCATGCCGCGCACAAACTCGGCATCCAGCTTGATCTCGTTGAACGGCAGCTGACACAGCCGTTGCAAGGATGAAAACCCGGCGCCGAAGTCATCCAGGGACAGGTTGCAACCGAGCATGCGCAAACGCATCAGGCACGCCAGGCTGCTCGCCGAGGCTTCCAGCATGCCGCTTTCGGTCAGCTCGAAAGTCACGCTGGAGCGCGGTGCCTTGAACGGCGCCATGACGTCTTTGATCTTCAAACTCAACCCGCCCTGAGCCAGCTGCTGAGCGTGCAGATTGAACGCCAGGTTCAAGGTCATGCCTCTTGCCCTGACGTGTTGTTGCAGGGTCAAGGCCTGGTGCATCTGTGCAAACAGCAATGGGTCGAGCAGCCCGCAACGCTCCAGCACCGGCATGAAGGCCATTGCCGGTAACAAACCGTAAAGCGGGTGCTGCCAGCGGCTCAACACTTCCACGCCGATCATCTCGTTGGTCCACAGGCTGAATTTGGGCTGGTAGTACGCGTGCAGCTGGCCGGCAGCTAATGCGTCGCATACTTGCGCCTGAGTAAACAATGGCAACGCAGGTGAAACCGCAGGCACGATCCCCCCAACAGGCTGATGACGATGCAATACCTCTTCGAGCTGATTGAGGGTCGCCAGCTTTTCGACATGGCCAAGCAAACACACGCCGAGCAGGCTGGTGAACTGTTGCAGGGCTTGGCTGATCCCGGTCGGCTGATGGCCGCTGACAATCACGCCATGCAGCCACCCTCGTTGCGCGGCATGTTGCAAAAACTCCAGCCCATCCATGCCGGACATGGACAAGTCGCACAGTACGACATCCACCCCGTGAACGCTTTCCAGGAGGGCCAAGGCTTCAATGGCATGCGTCGCCTCGATCACCGCATGCCCCAACCGTTTGAACCGGCTCACGACGACGGCGCGCTGAGAGGCGTGCTCCTCAAGGATCAGGACG
>NZ_VBVZ01000593.1 GCF_005863185.1 Pseudomonas edaphica | reverse complement strand
GCCGTGAGCCAGATCATCACCTTCGGTTCCATGGCGGCCAAGGCAGTAATCCGTGACGTGGCGCGGGTGCAAGGCAAGTCCTACGGTTTGGCGGACCGTCTATCGAAGATGATTCCGTTTGAAGTCGGCATGACCCTCGAGAAGGCTTACGAGCAGGAAGAAATCCTGCGCGACTTCATCAAGATCGATGAAGAAGCCGCCGAAATCTGGGACATGGCACGCAAACTCGAAGGCGTGGTGCGTAACGTCGGCAAACACGCCGGTGGTGTGGTGATTGCGCCAACCAAGCTCACCGACTTTTCGCCGATTTATTGCGATGAAGAAGGCGATGGCCTGGTCACCCAGTTCGACAAGGATGACGTGGAGGCAGCCGGCCTGGTGAAGTTCGACTTCCTCGGCCTGCGAACCCTGACGATCATCGACTGGGCGCTCAAGACCATTAACCGCGAGCGCGCCAAGGTCGACGAAGAACCGCTGGATATCGCGTTTATCCCGCTGGATGACAAACCTACCTACCAGCTGCTGCAAAAAGCCGAAACCACCGCGGTGTTCCAGCTTGAGTCGCGCGGCATGAAAGAGCTGATCAAAAAGCTCAAGCCCGACTGCCTGGAAGACTTGATCGCACTGGTGGCCTTGTTCCGCCCAGGCCCGCTGCAGTCGGGCATGGTGGATGACTTTATCAACCGTAAGCACGGCCGCGCCGAACTGGCGTACCCGCACTCCGATTACCAGTATGAAGGCCTAAAACCGGTACTGGCGCCGACCTACGGCATCATCTTGTATCAAGAACAGGTGATGCAGATTGCCCAGGTCATGGCCGGTTACACCCTTGGCGGTGCGGACATGCTGCGTCGCGCCATGGGTAAGAAAAAGCCCGAGGAAATGGCCAAGCAACGCGGCGGTTTCATTGAGGGTTGCGCCACCAACAATATCGACGCGGACCTGGCCGGTAACATTTTCGACCTGGTAGAGAAGTTCGCCGGTTACGGCTTCAACAAATCCCACTCCGCCGCCTACGGCCTGGTGTCGTACCAGACTGCCTGGCTGAAAGCCCACTACCCGGCGCCGTTCATGGCAGCGGTACTCTCGGCGGATATGCACAACACCGACAAGGTCGTGACCTTGATCGAGGAAGTGCGCACCATGAAGCTGCGCCTCGACGCGCCGGACGTGAACGCCTCGGAGTTCAAGTTCACGGTGAACGACGAAGGCCGCATCATCTATGGCCTGGGCGCCATCAAGGGCGTGGGCGAAGGGCCGGTTGAAGCAATCACCGAAGCGCGTCAGCATGGGCCGTTCGAGGATTTGTTCGACTTCTGCGCACGGGTTGACCTCAAGCGCATCAACAAGCGCACCCTCGATGGTTTGATCCGCAGTGGCGCGCTCGATCGTCTCGGCCCGTATTTCCATGATGAACCGAAGGCTTACCAGGCGAACATCGACCGCAACCGGGCGGTGCTGCTCACAGCCATGGAAGAAGCGATCAAGGCCGCCGAACAGACCGCCCGCACCCATGACAGTGGCCACGCCGACCTGTTTGGCGGGCTGTTTGTCGAGGAAGATGCCGACGTTTATGCCAACCATCGCAAGGCCAAGGAGCTGACCCTCAAGGAGCGTCTCAAAGGTGAGAAAGACACCCTGGGCCTGTACCTGACCGGTCACCCGATCGACGAGTACGAAGGTGAAATACGCCGTTTCGCCCGTCAGCGCATCATCGACCTGAAGCCAGCGCGCGATACCCAGACCGTCGCCGGCATGATCATCGCCCTGCGCGTGATGAAAAATAAGAAGGGCGACAAGATGGGCTTTATCACCCTCGATGACCGCTCGGGCCGCATCGAGGCGTCGCTGTTTGCCGATGCGTTTCACTCCGCGCAGTCACTGCTGCAGACCGATGCCATGGTGGTGGTGGAAGGCGAGGTCAGCAACGATGACTTCTCCGGCGGCCTGCGCCTGCGGATCAAGCGGGTGATGAGCATGGAAGATGCGCGCACCAACCTGGCCGAAAGCCTGCGCTTGAAGGTCAAGACCGAAGCCCTTAAAGGCGATCAGCTACGCTGGTTGGGTGACTTGCTCAAACGTCACCGTGGCGCGTGCCCGGTGACCATGGAATACACCGGCAATGACGCCAAGGCGATGTTGCAGTTTGGTGAGACGTGGCGAATTGATCCCGCTGATGGCTTGATTCAAGCTTTGCGTGACCAGTTCGGGCGAGACAACGTCTTCCTCCAATACCGCTGACGGTCAGATACGTCTGATCTCGGCTGAACATTTAATCTCGACCTAAACGCGCCTCTCCCTTAAGGTAGGGCGCGAATAGACAACCGGCTGGCCAGGCACTCCTTGGCCGTCGACCCAAGACGGACGCTTATGAACCCGAATTTTCTTGATTTCGAACAGCCGATCGCTGACCTGCAAGCCAAGATTGAAGAACTGCGCCTGGTCGGCAATGACAATTCGCTGAATATCGGCGATGAGATCGCTCGCCTGCAAGACAAGAGCAGCACGCTCACCGAAGACATTTTCGGCAAGCTGACCAGCTGGCAGATCGCGCGCCTGGCCCGCCACCCGCGCCGTCCGTACACCCTGGATTACATTCAGCACATTTTCACCGAATTCGACGAGTTGCATGGCGATCGCCACTTTTCCGACGACGCGGCCATCGTGGGCGGTATTGCCCGCCTGGACGACCAGCCAGTGATGGTGATCGGTCACCAGAAAGGCCGTGAAGTGCGTGAAAAGGTTCGCCGTAACTTCGGCATGCCGCGCCCGGAAGGCTACCGCAAGGCGTGCCGCCTGATGGAAATGGCCGAGCGCTTCAAGATGCCGATCCTGACCTTCATCGACACCCCGGGTGCTTACCCCGGTATCGATGCCGAAGAGCGCAACCAGAGCGAAGCGATCGCGTGGAACCTGCGCGTCATGTCCCGTCTGAAAACCCCGATCATCGCCACCGTGATTGGTGAGGGTGGTTCCGGCGGTGCACTGGCCATTGGCGTCTGCGACCAACTGAACATGCTGCAATATTCGACCTACGCGGTGATTTCGCCGGAAGGTTGCGCCTCGATCCTGTGGAAAACCGCCGAAAAAGCGCCGGACGCTGCCGAAGCCATGGGCATCACCGCCGATCGCCTGAAAGGCCTGGGCATCGTTGACAAGGTTATCGCCGAGCCATTGGGCGGCGCCCACCGCGATCCGGCTGCCGCTGCTGCGACTATCCGTGCCGAGCTGGGTTCGCAACTGGCGATGCTCAAGAAGCTGGACAACGAAGCGCTGCTCAAGCGTCGTTATGAGCGCCTGATGAGCTACGGCCTCTAAGTCCTCGCAGTACCCAATGTGGGAGCTGGCTTATGTGGGAGCTGGCTTGCCTGCGATAGCATCAACTCGGTGTAACAGATGAACCGAGTTGTCTGCATCGCGGGCAGGCCCGGCTCCCACACATGCCCGCTCCCACATTTGCTTTGTGTATGCTTGGCTGCCGTATTCCAGTTCTGCGCCGGTATTTTTGATGAGCCCTACTTTACCCGCCAAACTTCTGCGAAACCTCGCCCCTTGGCGCAACGCCCCCGCCTGGCATATTGCCTTCTCTGGCGGCCTTGATTCCACCGTCCTGCTGCACCTCCTGGCCTCCCTGGCAAACACCGAAACCCTGCCGCCCCTCAGCGCAATCCATGTCCATCATGGTCTGCAAGCTGCCGCCGATGCCTGGCCAAGTCATTGCCAGGGCGTATGTGACGAGCTGGACGTGCC
>NZ_VBVZ01000592.1 GCF_005863185.1 Pseudomonas edaphica | reverse complement strand
TCGGCAGCCATGGTGTATTTGACTTTGCCGATGCCGCCATCATTGATGGCGGTGTTGCGCCAGGCGTTGTGGGTGAAATGGGAGTCGATGGAAACGGCTACCACTTCAACATTGCGCGCCTTGAAATCGTCCATGCGGTGGTCCAGAGCGATCAGCTCCGACGGGCACACGAAGGTGAAGTCCAGCGGGTAGAAGAACACCAGGCCGTATTTGCCTTTGATGGCTTCAGACAGTTTGAAGCTGTCTACGATTTCGCCATTGCCGAGGACGGCAGGTACGTCGAAATCCGGGGCTTGTTTGCCGACGAGTACGCTCATTGGGTATCTCCTGATGTAAGGGTGACGATTGAAGTAAAAGGACCAGCCCAAGTCTGGCGCAGTTAAGCGACAGGCCTGTGACGCGGTCACGCTTCGTGAAGACCGACCATCATACACTGAAAAAACCGTTCGTCAGCGCGCCGCAGGTACCTGGCAATACCCTGTGAATCTACTTTGACAATCATTCTCGTTAACATTAAGATCCATCGCACTTAAGCCTTAAACCCGCGATGGTTCTCCCTTATGTATGTCTGCCTCTGCACTGGCGTCACCGACGGACAAATCCGCGAAGCAATCTATGAAGGTTGCTGCAGCTACAAGGAAGTACGTGAAACCACCGGCGTTGCCAGCCAGTGCGGCAAATGTGCTTGCCTCGCCAAGCAAGTGGTACGGGAAACCCTGACGCAGCTGCAAACAGCCCAGGCCGCACTCCCCTACTCAGCAGAATTTACACACGCTTAAATAGGCGTGTTTTGAAGAACCGGACTTAATGTCCGGTTTTTTTATGCCCGTAATTCAATTAGTTAGCGTCAAGACGCGGAACACAAACATTCTTATTCCGATTAATTTTCATTTATTATTCAATAACTTAGGTTTGACACTAGGGATTTCGCCGCTCAAACTCCGCCCTATACACAGCTATTACAGGGCAGGACCCCAGTCATGAAAGGCGACATCTCAGTCATCCAGCAACTCAACAAAATCCTTGCCAATGAACTGGTCGCGATCAATCAGTACTTTCTGCATGCGCGCATGTATGACGATTGGGGCCTGGAAAAGCTCGGCAAGCGTGAATACAAAGAATCGATCAAGGCCATGAAGGACGCAGACGCGCTGATCAAGCGCATCCTGTTCCTGGAAGGGCTGCCGAACGTACAGGACCTGGGCAAGCTGAACATCGGCGAGCACACCCAGGAGATGATCAGCAGCGACCTGAAGTTCGAGCAGAAGAGCCACAGCGACCTCAAGGCCGCCATCGCTCACTGCGAAACCAAAGGCGACTTCGGCAGCCGTGAGCTGCTGGAAGATATCCTGGAAGATCAGGAAGAACATATCGACTGGCTGGAAACCCAGCTGGGCTTGATCGTTAAAGTCAGCCTGGAAAACTACCTGCAATCGCAGATGGGTGAATAAGCGCTGAAGATCGTTCCCACTTGAGCATGGTGACGCAGAGCGTCACAGGATGCATTCCCACGCAGAGCGTGGGAACGATCACAAAAAAGCCCCGCTCTCTTTCGAGAAGCGGGGCTTTTTATTGCATTCGGGTCAAGCGTCAGTCTTGGCCGCCGCGTTTACCGCTGCTTCTTTGATCAGCGCTTGCAGCGAACCGTCAGCAGCCATCTCAGTGATGATATCGCTACCGCCGACCAGCTCACCGGCTACCCACAGTTGTGGGAAAGTTGGCCAGTTGGCGTACTTCGGCAGGTTGGCACGGATTTCCGGGTTTTGCAGGATATCCACGTAAGCGAATTTCTCGCCGCACGCCATGATGGCCTGGGAAGCCTTCGCGGAGAAACCGCACTGAGGAGCGTTCGGGGCGCCCTTCATATAAAGCAGAATGGTGTTATTGGCAATCTGCTCTTTGATCGTTTCGATGATATCCATGGAACACCTCGGCTGGAACTTTGCGACTCACAGGTCGGCACGGTGGCGCATTGTAACGCAAAATTCCAGCGCGGTGCTCGGGCCTTATGCGGCGGCCACCTGTACCGGCACGCCATTAAGCGCGGCGTTTCCAGACAATTCATCCAATTGCCGCTCGTCGGTCAGGTCATTGGCACTGGCCCCAGGCTGCCCACTGGCGATGGTCATGCGCACGCCTGGACGACCGTGGCCCCAGCCGTGTGGCAGGCTGACCACGCCAGGCATCATGTCCAGGCTGGCCACCACTTCCACTTCGATCTCGCCAACGCGTGAGCTGACGCGCACCCACTGCCCATCACTCAATTGTCGGCTGGCAAGGTCGTCGGGATGCATATGCAGTTGATGGCGCGGCTTGCCCTTCACCAGGCGGTGATAGTTATGCATCCAGGAATTGTTGCTGCGTACATGCCGACGGCCGATCAGTAACAGCTCATTGACCATTGGCACCGGCTGGGCCGCAAAGCGCGCCAGGTCTGCCAGGACCACCGCAGGCGCTGCCTGCACGTGGCCGTCGGCGGTTTTCAAGCGTGCGGCCAAGTTGGGGTTGAGCGCCCCCAGATCCACGCCATGGGGATGATCAGCGAGCGTGGCCACCGACAGTTTGTGCTCGGACGCATCGCCATAGACCCCGGCACGCAAGCCAAAGTCGATCATCTGTGCCGGCGCCATGGTCGGCTTGAGCACCGCGCCGGTGTGCGCAGCGAAGGCCTTGGCCAAGCCGACAAAGATCTCCCAATCATGCAACGCGCCGGCAGGCTTGGGCAGGATCGCGCGATTGAAGCGGGTGACGTTACGCACTGCGAACATATTGAACGTGGTGTCGTAGTGATCGTTTTCCAACGCTGAGGTGGACGGCAAGATCAGGTCGGCATAGCGCGTGGTTTCGTTGATATACAGGTCGACGCTGACCATGAACTCCAAACCGTCCAGGGCCTTCTCCAGTTGGCGACCGTTAGGCGTGGACAGCACCGGGTTTCCGGCCACCGTCACCAGGGCGCGGATCTGCCCTTCGCCTTCAGTGAGCATTTCTTCGGCCAGGGCCGATACGGGTAACTCGCCACCGTACTCCGGCCGCCCGGACACCCGGCTTTGCCAGCGATTGAAGTGCCCGCCGCCAGTGGAGGCCACCAGATCCACCGCCGGCGTGGTGCACAAGGCGCCGCCGACACGGTCGAGGTTGCCCGTGACCAGATTGATCAACTGCACCAGCCAATGGCACAGCGTGCCGAAGGCCTGGGTCGATACGCCCATGCGCCCGTAGCACACGGCCTTGTCCGCCGCCGCAAAGTCCCGCGCCAACTGGCGGATCTGCTCGGCCGGCACCGCACACTGGCGGCTCATGGCTTCGGCGGTAAACCCGGCGATCGCCTGGCGCACATCCTCCAGGCCAGCAATCGGCAAATGGCTGTCGCGAGTCAGGTTTTCGCTGAGCAAGGTGTTGAGCAGCCCGAACAGCAGCGCCGCGTCGCCACCGGGCCGCACGAACACATGCTGATCGGCAATCGCCGCCGTCTCGCTGCGCCGGGGGTCAACCACCACCACTTTACCGCCGCGGGCCTGGATGGCCTTGAGGCGTTTCTCCACATCGGGCACGGTCATGATGCTGCCGTTGGACGCCAGTGGGTTGCCGCCCAGGATCATCATGAAATCGGTGTGGTCGATATCCGGAATCGGCAGCAACAAGCCATGGCCGTACATCAGGTGACTGGTGAGGTGATGGGGCAACTGGTCCACCGAGGTGGCGGAAAACCGATTGCGCGTCTTCAGCAGGCCAAGGAAGTAGTTGCTGTGG
>NZ_VBVZ01000591.1 GCF_005863185.1 Pseudomonas edaphica | reverse complement strand
ACCTGCACAGAAGAGCGGGGCGATGATGGCCGGTGGCGCCATGATGGCGGCGGCCAACCACAGCGACACACTGCCTATCGAAGGCACGCTGCCGCCGCTGGAGGGCGCGGTGCAATGGCTCAACAGCCCGCCGCTGACCGCCGAAGCACTCAAGGGCAAAGTGGTGCTGGTGGATTTCTGGACCTACTCCTGCATCAACTGCCTGCGCACCTTGCCTTACGTCAAAGCCTGGGCCGAGAAATACAAAGACCAGGGCTTGGTAGTGATCGGCGTACACGCCCCGGAGTTTGCCTTTGAACGCGACGTGAACAACGTCACCAAGGCCATGAAAGACCTGGGCATCACCTACCCGGTGGCGATCGACAACAACTACAAGATTTGGCGCGCCTTCAACAACCAATACTGGCCGGCGCATTACTTTGCCGATGCCAAGGGCCAGATTCGTTATCACCACTTCGGTGAAGGCGACTACGCCGAGTCGGAGCGGGTGATTCAGCAACTGCTGCGTGAGGCCGGCGCGACCAACGTCGCCGGTGGTTTGATCGAGGCCGATGCCAAGGGTGTGCAGCAAGCGCCGGACATGAACGAGGTGCAATCGCCGGAAACCTACCTGGGCTTCCAGCGTGCGGAAAACTTCGTCACCACCGGCGCGTTGGGCACCGACAAAGTGGTGAATTACCCGGCGGCCGGCCACCTGGCCCTGAACAACTGGACCCTGGAAGGCCAATGGAATGTCGGCGGCCAACAAGCCACCCTCGACCAGGCCGGTGGGCGTGTGGTTTACCGCTTTCATGCCCGTGACCTGCACCTGGTGCTGGGGCCTGGTGCCGACGGCAAGCCGGTGCGCTTCAAGGTGACGATTGATGGCCAGGCGCCAGGCGATGCTCATGGCACCGATGTGGCGCCGGATGGCAGCGGTACGGTGACCGAGCAGCGCCTTTACCAACTGGTGCGTCAGAGCGGCGCCGTGCAGGACCGCACCTTCAGCATCGAATTTCTCGACCCGCATGTGTCGGCGTATGCCTTCACCTTCGGTTGAAGTGAAAACCTGATCCATGTGGGAGCTGGCTTGTCGGGTCGCCGCATCGCTGCGATAGCGGTGTACCTGCCGACGATGATGTTGGATCTGCCGGTGCCATCGCAGGCAAGCCAGCTCCCACACTTGACCGCGTACTGGAGTGAGTTCTATGAAGCTTCTCAAGTTTTTACCCGCACTGGCATTCGCCGCTTTCGTCGGCCAAAGCTCGGCGTTCTCCTTCGGTGGCGCCGAAGAGGCTGTGATGATCGCGCCGCCGGCCATGGACCTGCCGGCCGAGCCCGGCAACCTGCAAACCGCGGTGTTCGCCGGGGGGTGCTTCTGGGGTGTCCAAGGCGTGTTCCAGCATGTGCAAGGCGTGAAAACGCCGTTTCCGGCTATGACGGCGGCGCTGCAAACACGGCCCAGTACGAGTCGGTCAGCGACGGCGATACCGGCCACGCCGAATCGGTGTCGGTGACTTACGACCCGAGCAAAGTCAGCTACGGCAAGCTGTTGCAGATCTACTTCTCGGTGGCCCACAACCCCACTGAACTGAACCGCCAGGGTCCGGACAGCGGCACCCAGTACCGTTCGGAAATCTTTGCGCAAAATGCCGAACAGCAAAAAGTCGCACAGGCCTATATCGCCCAGTTGGACGCCGCCAAAGCGTTCGACAAGCCGATCGTGACCAAGGTCGAGATGGGCAAGACGTTCTACCCGGCGGAGTCCTATCACCAGGATTTTCTGACCGAGAACCCGTCTTACCCGTACATTGTGATCAATGATTTGCCCAAGGTGGCGCAGCTCAAGAAACTGTTCCCCGACCAATACCGTGCCGAGCCGGTGTTAGTCAAAAACCAATAACCACCCGGACTGATCGTTCCCACGCTCTGCGTGGGAATGCAGCCCAGGACGCTCCGCGTCCCAAGACGTGACGCAGAGCGTCACAAGAGGCATTCCCACGCGGAGCGTGGGAACGATCGTCTTCAGGATTTGGCCTTGGCCAGGTAGGGCGCCAGTCGGCGGCCCATTTCTTCACCTAGCGCTTGCAACCCGCTCAGGGGGCGCACCATCACTTCAAACTCGACGATCTGCCCCTGCTCATTGAAGCGAATCATATCGATACCCTTGAGCTGTTTTTCACCCACGCGCGCGCTGAACTCCAGCACCACGTTAAGCCCATCGGCACTCGCCAGTTCACGGTGATAGGCGAAGTCTTGGAACACCTTGATCACCGTGTTGAGGATCATCGACACCACCGGCGCGCCGGGGTAGGGCGTATGGGCCATGGGCGAGCGGAACACCGCGTCAGGCGCGAGCAGTTCGGGCAGGGCGTTGAGGTCGCGAGTAGCCAGCATGGTGTGCCAGCGTTGCAGGCTGTGGGCGGCGGCGGGGTTCAGGTGGAGTTCGGACATGGGCTGTACCTGTTCTTATGTTGGGAAGGTCGTTCACCTGCCCAACATAAGAGCGGCACTCAAGCAGGGTCAATCACCCGAATTGACAGATAAGTAACCCGAATGCACTCACACCACTTCCAGGTACGAGCTGTGAATCGCCCGCGCCAGTTCGCGCACCGTGTCGATAAAGTCCGTGAGCCGGCTGTGCAAGCCGTCCTCCAGGATTTCATCGATGCCGGTATAACGCAGCCGCGCTTCGAACTCGGCCGCCAGGCGTTGAGCCTCGCGCCCGTAACTGCCGGGCAGGTCGGCGAGGATATGGCTCAACTCCTCGATGCACGCGTGCAGTGAGCGCGGTACATCACTGCGCAACAGCAGCAACTCCGAGACCGAGCGCGCATTCAGCGCATTCGGGTACAGCTCGGTGTAAGCCTCAAATGACGACAACGCACGGAGCAGGGCGCTCCACTGGTAATAGCCGCGTGCCGAAAGGTCGCTGACCTCTTCGGATTCTTCGCCGAACATTTCATAACGCGCGTCCAGCAGACGCAACGTGTTGTCCGCACGCTCGACAAAGGTGCCCAGGCGAATAAACCGGTAGGCGTCATTGCGCATGATGGTGCCGGAGGTGGCCCCGCGAAACAGGTGCGAGCGCTGTTTGACCCAGTCACAAAAGTGGCTGATGCCATGGCGCGCTAGGCCGCCGGCGGCGATGCTGCGCATTTCCAGCCAGGTGGCGTTGAGGTTTTCCCACATGTCGGCGGTAATGCGCCCGCGCACGGCGTGGGCATTGCCACGGGCGGCGCGCAGGCAGTTGTAGATGCTGGCCGGGTTTTCTTCGTCGAGGGCGAAGAAGTGCAGCATGCGTTCGGCGTCCAGTTGTTTATGGCGTTCGAGGTAGCTGTCCAGTGTGCCGCTGCTGAGCAGCGACATGGCCAATTCATCCAGCCCGTCACTGCGCCCGGCCTGGGGCATCAACGACAGCGAATAACTGACTTCCAGCATGCGCGCCAGGTTCTCGGCACGTTCCAGGTAACGGGACATCCAGTACAGATCTGCGGCGGTTCTACTCAACATACTCAGCCCTCCACCACCCAGGTGTCCTTGGTTCCGCCGCCTTGCGACGAGTTGACGATCAACGAGCCTTCCTTCAACGCTACACGGGTCAGCCCGCCAGGCACCAGGCGGGTTTCCTTGCCCGAGAGCACAAACGGGCGCAGGTCGATGTGCCGTGGCGCGATGCCGTTTTCGACGAAGGTGGGGCAGGTGGACAGGCTCAGCGTCGGCTGGGCGATGTAGGCGTGAGGGCGCGCCTTGATGCGTTGGCGGAAGTCTTCGATTT